>DATEDV010000333.1:0-6360 GCA_035281485.1 Candidatus Limnocylindria bacterium
GTCGTTCGCGAGGTTGACCTCGTACCAGTCGTAGCCATCCGCCGGTAGCGGTCCGTCACGCACGACCACGACCGCGCCGTTATCGAGCGTCCGCCGCACCGGGAAGTTGAGCCCGGCACTCGCGCGCACGTTCAGTGAATCCGCGTAGGGATTGCAGATGCGCACGTTGGCCCCTCGGCCGAGCCCGGCGCTGCCGGCCGGCGGTGGCGGCACTGAGTCGCGCGGGACCGCCCAGTCCATCACGTCGACGCCGGACACCGTCTCGCCCGCGCGCACCGTCACGCGAGTGAGCGAGTGATCCGTGCAGCCTGCGCCGAGGCCGCATCCGACAGCGGGTGTGAACGCGGCGATGTGCTCAGGCGTGAAATACCCCACGGCGTAGTAGGTGCCGGGTTCGACGGCGAAGATCGCGAACTGGCGGACCGCGAGCGGCGCCGCGGGCTGCGTGTGCACGGAACGGAAGACGGATGGGTCGTCCACCTTCACGAGCGTGATGGGGAACGGCGGGTTGTTCTGGATCCCCGCCGGATAGGTGTAGCGACCGGTCACCGCACCCGGAGAGATCGCCCGGACGGCGGGACACGTGGTCGTGGGCGTCGGCGGTGGTGCGATCGTCGCGCTCGGCGCGGCGCTCGTGACCGCGGGCGTGGGGCTCGTCGACGTCGTCGGCTGCGGCGTGCACGCAAGCGTCACGCAGAGAAGGGCGGCGAGCGTTCTGCTCCCCATGTCGGCTGATTCTGCGCCGCGGCGCCTACTTCACACGAGCGGCCGAGGGCTCACCGTTCGTCGGCCGCTCCGTGACGAAGGCGGGCCGTTCGAAGAGGAATCGCGTCGCCGTTGTGCCCATGTTCGCGAACTTCCACGCGAAGACCTTCTCGGCGTGTATCGCCCACAGGCCGCCTTTCGACCAGTCGTCCGGCGTCGTCTTGTACCGGTACTTCTTGTTGAAGGTCGCCATCAGCGCTGCGGTGAGCTCCGGCGTCACCGACGTCAGCAGCTCCGCGCGTCCCTCGACCATGATCGAGTACCCCGTGCGCTCGATACTGATCGCCGCGCGTGGATCGTTGCGCAGATGGCGCGCCCAGCGCGTCTTCTCGCTGCCGCCGAAGTAGAGCGTGTCGTCGACCCACCCGGCCCACTGCTGGATGATGTGCGGCCCATCCTCGTCGCTCGAGGTCGCGATCCAGTAGCGCAGCGCTCCTTCGAGCACGCGCCGCACGCTGATCCAGCGGAGCGTGCCTTTGCTGTCCTTCGACACGCCGTAGCCCGGCGGGATCAGCGGACGCGTGACCTGCGGTGCTCGCACGCTCAGCCCTCGAACGGCCGTCCGCTGTCCACGTCGGGACCGCTCAGGTCGGCGTTGGGGAACACGCTGCGGATCGCCCTCGCCAACCAGCGCTGCAGGCGCGTCGTCCATACCAGGGGCTCGTATGCCTCGAGGTGGTCGTACACGCGGCGCAGCATGCGTCGGTCTTCCTCGGTGAACATGTCGTCCTCCTCTTCTGCTTCGCGAACGGTCCGTTCCAGGTCGAGCGTGCCGGGGCACTCGGTCGGCACGATCGCGCGGTGGGGCAGGACGGTCTCCCCGACGGCGAGGTCGAGCCCGTGCCGTCGCGCGATCTCGAGATGCAGTCGCGCCGACGCGGCATAGAGCGCATCTGTGGGCGTCATCGCGGGACCGGCCTCGTGCTCGATCCCGATCGAGCGCAGGTTCACGGCGTAGTTGCCGGCGTGGTACGCGGTGTCGTCCTCGCTCACGAGCTGCGCGATGCGACCGTCCTGCTTGATCACGTAGTGGGCCGAGAGCCGGCTCGCGGGATCTTTGAAGCGACGTATGGCGCCTTCGAACATGACGACGGTCCAGTGATCGACGATGAGCTCGACCGCACCGCCCTCACGGCCGACGGTGTAGTTGCTCTGTGGGATGGGGCCGCGCCACTCGATGCCCACGGACGGCCTAACGTACGACGCGGGCTCGTGTGACCGCGAGCAGACGCGGCGACAGTCGAACGTCTGTGTAGGGCCGGGGGTACTTTTTTCCGATGCGGGATCGCTGGCCCTCCGTGATGCCGGCGAGCACGCAGGTGGCCGGTCTGCTCGCGCGTGTCCTGCGCGACGCGCTGCTTCCGCTGTTCGTCGCCCTCCTGCTCGTCGTGTTCCTGGCCGACCCCGAACGGCTCGACACGTCCGAGCTCCTCCGAAACTCGCTCCTGATGAACACGCGTCCGCTGTTGCGCGAGCTCACGCCCCTGGACGCGATCCTGAACAGCGCACTCCTGCTGGTCACGGCGATCGTCGGAGCGATCGCGATCGGGGTCCCCGCGGGCATCCTCTACGGGTGGTCGAATAACCGTCCGCTCAAGGCGCTCGCGTGGTCGGTCAGTACGTTCGCGGCGTCGCTGCCCGCGTTCTTCTGGGCGGTCGCGCTTGAGCTGCTGATGGTCTTCATCTTCTTCAGGTTCGGCCTGCGGTTCCTGCCGATCGCCGGCTTCGGGATCGACGAACATCTCATTCTGCCGTCGCTCGCGCTCGGACTGCGACCGGCCGCGTACATCTTCCGGCTCACCGGCACCGCCGTCGCCGAGATCCGCCACACCGATTACGTGCGTGCCGCGATCGCGAAGGGTCTGCCCGACCGCAGTCTGCTCGCGCGCCACGTCCTGCCCAACGCTGGCCCGAACATCATCGCCGCGACGCTGCTGGGCTCGCGCGGCGCGCTCTCCAGTCTCGTGATCGTCGAGTTCGTGTACATCTGGGACGGCGCGGGCCTCGTGTTCGTGCAGGCGCTCGGCGGAGGCCAGCTCGGTATCGCGAGTGCGGTCGCCCTCGCGTTCGCGGTCGGCAGCACGCTGCTCGTCCTCAGCGGCGAGCTGGTCCGAGCGCGGCTGCGGGTCGCGCCGTGAGGCGACGCGGCGAGCTCCAGCGGCTCCTGACCAATCCGGCGCTCCTTCTGGGAATGGTCTGCGTCGCCGGACTCCTCGTGATGGGCGTGTTCGGGCTGGCGCTTGCGCCTCACGATCCAAATGCCGGGAGCTCGCTCATCATCACCGAGGTCCCCGGCGGGAACGACGTCATCCGGGTCCCGCCGACGTATCCGGACGACGACCACCTGTTCGGCACCGACCGCCTCGGGCGCGACCAGTGGTCGCGGGTGCTCGCGGGAGCGCGCCTCACGCTCACCGTCGTCCTCGCCGCGACCGTCACACGGCTCGCCGTGGGCTTCGCGCTCGGTCTCGCGACCGGGTGGTACGGCGGTGCGCTGGCCCAGGCCGTTCGTGTCATCGCGGCAGGCGTGACCGCGGTCCCGCAGCTGCTGCTCGCGATCATGCTGGTCCTGTTCACGCGTCCGCTCGGTGTCGCCGGATTCATCCTGTCCCTCGCCCTCGTCGGATGGCCCGAGATCGTCGAGTTCACGCGCTCGGAGGTCGGTCGGGTGCGCGGGCAGCCCTTCATGGAAGCGGCGCGCGCGGTCGGAGCGCGCGATCGTCGTCTCGTGACCAGCCACCTCGTGACGGCGCTCGCGCCGCAGCTCATGACCGTTGCCGCGCTCGAGGCCGGGGCCGTGCTGCTCCTGCTGGCCGAGCTCGGCATCGTCGGCATCTTCCTGGCCGGCGCGACATTCCTCGTCGGCGAGTTCAACGAGAGCCTCTTCCCGCACGCACGGACGGCGGAGTGGGGGCAGATGCTCGGGAGCGTCCAGTTCTATGCGTTCCACGAACAGCTGGCGACGCTCATCCCCGCGGCGTTCGTGCTGCTGGCGTCGGCGTCGTTCGCGCTCCTCGCGGATGGACTGGCCGCCGCCAGCGATCCTTTCGGCGCGCAGCGCGTGCGGCCGAAGACCTTCGGTGTCCTGAGCAAGGCCATGGCCGGCGCACTCTGCCTGAGCGCGGTGGGGTTCGTCGGGTTCAACGTCAACCCCGCGGTGCTGACATTGGAGGAGGGCCGCGAGCTCGCGGCGCGGACCGCGGAGACCACCTGGCCCGGCAGCGAGTTCGTGGCGGGCGTCGCGCGCTATGCGGCGGCCGCGCACGGTGTCGAACGGCCTGAGAAGCTCACGTACTACTACCGCAACGCCGAGAACGAGGTCCTGCGCATCAGCTTCATCAAGGCCGACCGGCTCGCCGTCGAGGTGCGTGAGTACGAGAGTGAGGACGAGATCGACTTCTCCGGGCTCAAGCCGATCCCGGCCGGATCCATCTCCCATGAGGGCGTGCTCCTCAGGGCCGAGCAGAGCGGTGGCGCGAACTACCGCAGAAACCAGGCGAGCTATCTGGTGCGCGTCATCCTCAGCTGGCCGCGCGATCGTGACGCGGCGGTGTACTCGGTCACGTACGGTCCGCAGGGCGGGAGCCAGGTCAACCCCTTCCGCGTGTGCTGCTTCGACGCGAGGACCGGCGCCGCCGTCGACTCACGGATCGGTCCACGCGTCGTCGCGCCGTGGCCGCCGACGGGCTGCGACGTGACGCCGGCGGTCTTCCGCGAGATCGCTCGCTTTTCGAATTACTACGTGGACGGCGCGTCGCTCTCGATCGGCACGCAGAGCAACCTCTACTACCAGGGCGACAACTTCCTTCAGCTGCTCGGCGGGCCCGGCACGCCGAAGCTTGAGACCGCGACGAACGCCGCCGACCCGTCCGCGCAGGCCGAGATCGTTGGCGCGCAGCCCACGAACAGCGCCCTGGGTGCTGCGCTGTCCTTCGCCCACCTGCAGCTCCCCGTTCCCGGTTGCTGGAAGCTAAAGATCTCGGTCGGCAGTGCGGCCATGGAGTACACGGTGTACGCGTACCCCTGGGAATGCCGCCCGCAGTCCGCACAGCTCCCGCGGATCCCCGGAATCACGCCGCTGCCCTGCGTCCGGCCCTAGCGCTCGTCTCGCGGCGGGCCCGGTCGGCTCGGCCATCATCTGCCGATGTCGCTTTCGCGTGACCCGAACTTCCTCAAGGTCTGGAGCGGCTACACGTTCGCGGTGGTCGGCAGCCAGATCACCGTGCTGGCGCTGCCGCTCACCGCCGTCCTGCTCTTGGGTGCGAGCGCGACCGAGACCGGGCTGCTGGTCGCGGCGCGCATGTCTCCCGCGCTGTTCCTCGTGCTCTTCATCGGCGCGTGGGTCGACCGGCTGCCGCGTCGCCCGATGATGATCGTGTCCGATCTCGGCAACGCGCTCGTGATCGCGTCCGTGCCGCTCGCGGCTTGGCTGGGCGTCCTCGGCATGGCGCAGCTGTACCTCGTCTCGTTCCTCGCCGGCGTCTTCGCTCTGACGGTCGAGCTGGCGCGCAGCGCGCTCGTCCCCGCGCTTGTCGGGCGCGGTCAGCTCGTGGCGGCGAACAGCCGGCTGCAGGGCTCGAGCGCGGTCGCGCACGTCGCCGGCCCATCGCTCGGTGGCGTCCTCGTCCAAGCCCTCAGCGCCCCGACCGCGATGCTGTTCGACGCGCTGAGCTTCCTCGCCTCGGCCGCACTCATCACGGCCGTCCGCGTCAGCGAGACCGTCGCGCCGCGCACGGCCGGCAGCCGCGTGTGGCACGAGATCGTCGAGGGACTGCGCTGGATGCGCGGACACGACATCGTCTTCCACTCGATCGTCGCGATCGCGCTCGCGAACATCGAGTGGTTCGCAGTGCAGGCGATCCTCATCGTGTACGCGACACGTGAGCTCGCGCTACCGCCGGCGCTGCTCGGGCTTGCGATCGCCGCGATCGGTCCGCTGAGCCTCCTCGGCGCCGCTCTCGCAGGCCCGCTCACCAGACGCTGGGGTCTTGGGCCGATCATGATCGCCGCGCTGATGCTCGAAACGGTCAGCCGGTTGCTGCTTCCCTTCGCGGGGGGCACGCCGCTGCAAGCCGCCGCGCTGGTGGCGCTCTCGCAGGCGCTCCTGGGTCTGACCGTGCCGCTCTGGACCGTGAGCTCGAACAGCCTGCAGCAGGCCGTGACCCCGGAGCGGCTGCTCGGACGCGTGAATGCCGCGACGCGATTCGTCGGACTCGGCGTCGCCCCGCCGGCCGCCCTCGGCGCCGGTCTGCTCGCGGACGCGATCGGATTTCGCGCCACGCTCTTCGCGTCCGGTGTGATCGCCGCGGTGGCCGTGCTGTACCTCTGGCTATCGCCGGTGCGCGGCTTCCGCCATCTGGAGGCGCACAAGTCGTAAGACCGGCGCCGGATCGCACGCAGCGGGGAGCGCCTGGGCCGAGTGTGATGTAACATTCGTTACTCATGACCGATGCGCAGTGGCTCGTTCTCACCTGGCGCCTGCCCTCGACGTCGAGCACGCCGCGGGTCGCGACGTGGCGCACGCTTCGGCGGGTCGGCGCCGTGCTCCTGACGCCTGGGGCGGCAGTCGTTCCGTTCAGCGAGGACCTGCTCGAA
>DATEDV010000334.1:0-7258 GCA_035281485.1 Candidatus Limnocylindria bacterium
CGTCGGCAGCCGGCGGACCAAGCTCGGCGTGGAGTCGGACATCCGCGGGAACGGCGCGCAGGTCAAGCTCTACGGGCTCGTCGCGGCGGGTGACCAGCAGCGCATCGGCGTCAACTCGTTCCAGCGGGTCGATGGAAAGGCGTCCACCAGCGACCTCCTGTACTTGTCGGCGCTCTACGAGTCGTCCAAGGCGATCTTCTACGGGGTCATCCGCGTCGAGCCGACCTCCAGCGGGACGGGCTCGTACCAGGAGTGCCGGAACATGCTCCTATCCGACAAGGCGGGCGCCGACCCGATCCCGGTGCTCGAGATCCTCACCAACGACGTGGCCCGGTGCGGCCACGGCGCGACCGCCGGTTCGATCGACGACACCGAGCTCTTCTACATCATGTCGCGCGGTCTCGACCGAGCGACCGCCGAGCAGCTGCTGGTGCGGGGCTTCTTCCAGCGCGTCGTCAACGACATCCCCGACGTCCAGGTTCGCGCTCGCGTCATCAGCGCCCTCGCGCCGCGCATCGGCCGCGTCGCGGAGGCCGACGGAGCCGCGGCATGACCCGATTCGTACCGGTCGCGGACGCGTCTTCGATCCCGGCCGGGGAGGTCGCCGTCGTCGAAGCGGAGGGCCGGAGCCTCTGCGTCGGGCACTGCAGCGACGGGACCTGGGGCGCGATCGACAACGTCTGCACCCACGACGGCGGCGTGCTGGGCGAGGGCGAGCTCGAGGACTGCTTGGTCGAGTGCCCGCGCCACGGCGCGCGCTTCGACCTGCTGACCGGCGAAGTGAAGGCACTCCCCGCCGTGTTCCCAGTCAACAGCTACCCGGTGCGCATCGTCGACGGACGCGTCGAAGTGGACCTCGCGGTGCAGACCAAGGAGCTCGAGATCGGCTAACGGCGGCAGGCGCCGCGAGTCCTTTTCCCGGTCGCGCTGCGTGTCGGCCGTCGCTCCCTCTCCTCGCGGCTGGCTTCGCGCGCCCGCTGACCACGGCGCGCCTCCTGTTCGGGCGCGCTGGGCGCAGATGCTCGTCGAGGGAGCGCCGCCCGCCACGCACCGCGAGCTACGGACGGCCTGCGGCGCCTCGCCGCCGCCGATTTGATTGGCACCACTCGTGCTCACTTGGTCGGCACTACGCAGTGGAGGATCACATGGAGGAGTTCAAGCGAGTCGAGAAGCGCACCGAGGTACGCGAGACACCGGAAGGCGGCGTCACGAACGTCAACGTCGGTCCGGACAGCACGGCCGTCGTCGACGAGAAGATCGACGAAGACGAGGAGCGTGAGACCGAGCACCACGACCTCGAGGAAGACCGGGCCAGCGACACGATCATCCGTCAGGAAGAGACGATCGAGAAGCACCAGCGCTAGAGAGCGCGCGCCCTCCCGGCGCTATCCTCCAGCAACAGACACGCGCCGGGAGGGCCAGTTTTGATCAGCAGCGCCGCTCGGGATCGCATCAAGCTCGCGATCGATCAGCTCGAGGAAGCGTTCCATCGCTACGACGAGGTCTCGAATCAGGACACCAACGAATCGTATGAGGCCGCCCTGCAGCGCGGTAAGGCGATGGGCTACCAGGAGGCCGCGCACCTTGTGAAGTCCGCGCTTCACGACATCGACGTCAAGAGCCTCTAGCGGATGATCACCGCGGTCGTTCTCATCACGGCGGAGCGCGGCGCGCTGCCGAAGGTGGGCGAGGAGCTGGCGGCCGTGTCGGGCGTCTCTGAGGTGTACTCGGTCACCGGCGAGATCGACTTCGTCGCGATGGTCCGCGCGCGCGAGCACGAAGAGCTTGCCGACATCGTGACGCGCCGCATCGCGCAGGTGCCGGGCGTCGCGCGGACGCACACGCACGTCGCGTTCCGCGCGTACTCCAAGCACGACCTCGAGAGCGTCTTCGGTCTGGGGAGTCCACGCTAGGTTCTTTCCCGGCGCAGCGACTTCTCGTGGGCGCCGGCATCCTCCTCCTGATCAGCGGTCTCTTTCACGTGGTCGTCTGGGCCGCCAACGGGTTTCCGTCGCTGCAGGGCCCGGTGACCTGGCGCAAGCCGATCGAGTTTGGGATGTCCGGGGCGATCACCACCTTGTCTCTGGCGTGGGTCCTCGGCCGGCTGCCGCGTTCGCGGCTCTGGGATTGGGTGGCCGCTATCGCGATCGTCTTCTTCGTGCCGGAGACCGTACTCATCGACGTGCAGCAGTGGCGCGGCGTCCCGTCTCACTTCAACTACGCCACGCCGTTCGACGCAGCGGTGTTCTCTGCGATGGGGATCTTCATCGGCATCGTGGCCATGGGCATCGCGATCATCGCGGCGCGCTCGTTCCTCGGCGTGGCCGGCCCGCCATCGACCGCGCTCGCTGTGCGGACCGGTCTGCTCTTCCTGCTCGTCGGTCAGGTGCTGGGCGGCCTCATCCTCGCGAACCAGTTCGGCTCAGACGGACCGCTCGCGAACGCGAGCATCGTCGGCGTCGCCGGCGAGCTGAAGGTCCCGCACGCCCTGGCGTTGCACGGACTGCAGGTGCTCGCCGTCCTGGCGCTGATCCTCGAGCGCGCCGCGGTGTCGTCGCGCACGGCGCTGACGGCGGTGGCGTCCTGTGCGGCCGGCTATGCGCTGGTGCTCGCTGCGGCCACGCTCCAGACCTATGCGGGGATCGCTCCGCTCGCCTTCACGCCGCTCGGCCTGGTCGCGAGTCTCGCCGGCGTCCTCCTCATCGCCGGTCCCTATTTGCGTGGCGTGATCGCCCTCCGGAGCCCGTCGCTCGCCTAGACTCGGCCTTGATGCAGGCCGTGGTCATGGCCGGCGGCGAGGGCAGCCGCCTGCGGCCCCTGACGATCAATCGGCCGAAGCCGATGGTCTCGATCGTCAATAAACCGTGCCTCGGCCACATCTTCGATCTCCTCCAGCGGCACGGCGTCAGCGACGCCTACGTGACGCTCCAGTACCTCGCCTCGCAGATCCAGGACAGCTTCGGCGACGGCGGTGCGATCGGGATGCGTCTCAACTACAGCGTCGAGGAGTCGCCGCTCGGCACAGGTGGCTCGGTCCGCCAGATCGGCGAGGCTCTCGACGACACGTTCATGGTGATCTCGGGCGACGCGCTCACCGACATCGACCTGTCGAAGGTCATCGCGTTCCACCGAGAGCGCAAGGCGGCGGTGACGCTGACGCTCGTGCACGTCGCCAATCCGCTGGAGTACGGGGTCGTCATCACCGGCGAGGACGGCCGGATCTCCAAGTTCCTCGAAAAGCCTTCGTGGGGCGAGGTGTTCTCCGACACGATCAACACCGGGATCTACGTCATCGAGCCGCGCGTCCTCGAGCGCTACCAGCCGGGCGAGGCGTTCGACTTCAGCAAGGATCTTTTTCCGGCGCTGCTGCGCGAGGGCGAGCCGCTCTACGGCTATATCGCGTCCGGGTACTGGACGGACGTGGGCTCGATCCCGGAATACGCTCGCGCGAACGCCGATCTGCTGCAGGGTCGCGTGACCGCGGCCCCGCTCGGTAAGGAGCTCCTGCCCGGCGTGTACACGAACGGCGACGTCGAGATCGACGAGTCCGCGCGCCTCACCGGTCCGGTGTTCCTCGGGAACGGCGTGAAGATCGGGCCGCACGTCCAGATCGTCGGGCCCACGGTGCTGCGCGACTACGTCACGGTCGACGTCGGTGCCGTCGTCGACCGCTCGATCGTGTGGCGCAACAGCTACATCGGCGAGCGGGCCGAGCTGCACGGAACGATCGTCGGGCGCCAGTGCGCGCTGAAGTCGCGCGTGAACCTCGAGGAGGGCAGCGTCATCGGCGACCACTGCATCGTGAACGACAACGCGCGTGTGCGCAGCCAGGTGAAGATCTGGCCCGACAAGCAGATCGAGAGCGGTGCCGTCGTCGGCTCGAGCCTGATCTGGGGGTCGCAGGGGCGCCGCGCGCTCTTCGGTCGATTCGGCGTCACGGGGCTGGTGAACATCGACCTGACGCCGGAGTTCTGCGCCCGCCTCGGCGCGGCGTACGCCTCGACGCTGCCGGAAGGGACGACGGTCACCATGAACCGCGACCAGCACCGGTCGAGCCGCATGCTGAAGCGCGCGCTCATGGGCGGGATCGTGTCCGCGGGCATCCACGTCGCGGACCTCCTCCAGGCGCCCCTTCCCATCGGGCGCTTCCACACGCGGCGGCTCGGCGCGGGCGGCGGCGTGCACGTGCGCATCTCGCCCTTCGACGTGCGCGTGTGCGACGTCAAGTTCTTCGACCGCCAGGCGCTCGACATGGACAAGGCGCAGGAGCGGAAGGTCGAGACTGTGTTCTTCCGCGAGGACATCCGGCGCGTCGGCTACGCGGACGTCGGTCGCATCTTCGAGTCGCAGCGCGTTGGGGAGGCCTACAGCGAAGCGTTCCTCGCCGAGATGGTCCATCGCAAGGAGATCGCGGAACGCCATTTCAAGGTCGTCGTGAACTACTCGCACGGGACCGCAGCGCAGTTCCTGCCACCCCTCCTCAATAGCCTGGGCATCGAGCTCATCGCGATCAACGGCGTGGTGTCGGAGGACGTCGGATCGCGGTCGTTCGACGAGTTCCAGAACGAGCGACGGGAGCTCGCCTCTATCGTCGCGGCGCTCTCGGCGTCGGCCGGCGTGATCATCGACGCCGGCGGCGAGAAGGTGTTCTTCGTGGACGACAAGGGCCGCAGCATCAACGACATGCACTTCCTCGAAGCCTTCGTCGCACTGTCGGCGCGCGTCACGCCGGGCGTCGTGGCCGTGCCGGTGTACGCGCCATCGGCGATCGAGTCCATCGTCGGCCAGCTCGGCGCGAAGGTGCAGCGCGTGCGCGCTTCGGCGGAGGCGCAGATGCGGCTCGCGGCGCGCGAGCATCCGCTCGTCGTTGGCGATGGCGTGGGCGGTTTCATCTTCCCGCGCTTCCACCCGTCGTACGACGGCCTGTTCGCGACGGTACGGCTGCTCGAGCTTCTCGCGGTGACCGGCAAGTCGCTGTCCGAGGTGATGGATGAGACACCGCCCTCCAACGTCGCGCGGCTGCAGGTGCCCTGCGAGTGGGAGCGCAAGGGACGTGTCATGCGCGTGCTCGCGCAGGATCCGCGGACGGAGCAGACGCGGCAGATCGACGGCGTGAAGCACCAGAGCGACGGAGAATGGGTGCTGGTGCTGCCCGATGGTGACCGGCCGCTCTTCAACGTCTACGCCGAGGCGAAAGACGAGGCGCGCGCCTGGACGCTCGCGCAGGAGTACGCCGACCGCCTCGCGCAGCTGCGGGCCGAGGCGTGACCGTACGCGTCGCGATCGCGCAGTGCGCCCCCGCGCTCGGCGCGTTCAAGCGGAACCTCGCGTTGCACGAAGACTGGATCGCGCGGGCGCACGGTGCCGGCGCGCGGCTCGTCGTCTTCCCGGAGCTCTCGCTCACCGGCTACCACCTGAAGGACCTCGCGAGCGACGTCGCCTGCGCCTCCAACGACGAGCGCCTTCGGCCGCTGGCGGACGCATCGCGCCGGATCGACGTGTGCGCCGGTTTTGTCGAGCGCGCTCCGGACGCCCGGCTGCACATCGCGCAGGGCTACTGGTCGGGCGGGCGTCTCGTGCACGTGCACCGCAAGGTCTATCTGCCGACCTACGGCATCTTCGACGACGGTCGCTACTTCGGACCGGGCGAGCGGTTCGAGGTCTTCGAGAGCGCGGTCGGCCCGACCGGCCTCGCGATCTGCGAGGACCTCTGGCACGTCTCGGTGCCCTACCTCTATGCGGCGACCGGCGCCACCGTCGTCCTCTCACCGGCCTCCAGCCCCGGGCGTGGCGTCGCGGAGGGCGGTGATCTTGGGACAGCCGAATCGTGCCGGCTCATGGACCGCTTCTACGCGCAGTACCTCACGCTGTACGTCCTCTTCGCCAATCGTGTCGGGCACGAGGACGGCATCGCGTTCTGGGGTGGCTCCGAAGTGGTCGCTCCGGACGGGACGGTCATCGCGCGCGCCCCAGAGTTCGAGGAGCACCTCCTCGTCGCGGACATCGACCCCGACCTGGTCGCGCGCGAGCGCGACCGCAACCCGCTCATCCGAGATGAGAGACCGGAGCTGGTGCAGAGCCACCTCGCGCTCCGCACGCGGCTGCGCGCCGCGGATCTGGCCGGAGAGCGATCCTGACCGTCCTCCAACGTATCGGCGCGATCCGCCCCGATCCGAACGACGCGACCCCGCTCAGGATCGACGAGGTGCTCGTCCGCAAGATGCTCGTCGCGTTCCTGCGGGAGGAGACACGCAAGTCCGGTCATCGGCGTGTCGTCGTGGCGGTGTCCGGTGGCGTCGACAGCGCGGCTGTCGCCGGGCTGGCGGCGGAAGCCTTCGGCCCGGAGAACGTCACCGCCCTGTTCCTGCCGTACCGGACGTCGGATCCCGTCTCGCGCGAGCACGCGCAGCTCGTCGCGCGGACGTTCGGAGTGCGGCTCGAGGAGATCGACATCACGCCGCAGGTGGACGCGTACCTCTCGCGCCTTGGTGAGGTCGATCGCGTCCGGCGCGGCAACAAGATGGCGCGCGAGCGGAAGTCGATCGAGTACGACCGCGCCTGGCCGGATGGGCTCGTCCTCGGCACGAGCAACAAGACCGAGCTGCTGCTCGGCTATGGCACCCGCCACGGCGACATGGCCTGCGACCTCAACCCCGTCGGTGATCTCTACAAGACGCAGCTCCGCGAGCTCTCGGCGCATCTTGGCGTGCCCGACGCCGTCGTGCGCAAGGCGCCGACGGCGGACCTCTGGGCCGGCCAGACGGACGAGGGCGAGCTGGGGTTCACGTACGCCCAGGCGGACCTCATCCTGTATCACCTCGTCGACCGTCGCCTGCGTCCGACGGAGCTGATCGCCGCCGGCTTCGATGCGCCACTCGTCAACAACATCCGCGAACGTGTGCGTCGAAGTCACTACAAGCGCGTGATGCCGCTCATCGCCAAAGTCAGCCTCCGCACCGTCGGCCACGACTTCCTCTATCCACGCGATTGGGAGGCGGACTGACCGACACGAGCAATTCCGACTCGGGGCCCGCCGAAACCCTCTCTACGCGCGGAACCCCATCCCTGGTCGGGATGGGGACCCCCCGCGCGCGGGGGCCCTCGGCGGGCCCCTCGTCGTCGCCCGCGGTGGAAGCGCCTCCGCTTCGCCTCGCCCTTGGCTATGGGCTCGCTTTCACGGCGGCGGCCTGCTTCGGCGTTGGCGGCATCATCGCGAAGGCGGCATTCAACGCGGGCGTCCCGCCGTCGTTGTTGGCCG
>DATEDV010000335.1:0-10833 GCA_035281485.1 Candidatus Limnocylindria bacterium
GGTGAGCTGGAACGGTGAATCGATCGCCAGACACGCCGCGTAGAACTCTCCGCATTTGCCGCCGTCGGGCGCCGTGAGCAGCTCGCCGTAGACGGAGTACGAATCGCCCTTGCTCGGGACTTTGCCCGTGTCGGCGTGCCAACCACGCCCGAAGAGCTCGATGGTCTTGCCGCCGCCGATGGGGACCGTGGCCAGCGCGGGTCGCTGATCGCCGGGTCGGATCGCGAGCGCGGCCGCCGCCGCGGCTGCCGCGGCGAAGATGCCGCGCTTCAGGATCGTGCGTCTGCCGTTCGCGGGGATAGCTGTGCCCATCCCTTCCCTCCTCGGCGCAGGACGCTAGTGCGATACGGCGGAGAGTCAAGCGATCTGGATAACAGAGCGGGATCGATGGGACCGTTCAGTCGCGCTGGACGACCCGCTCCAGGAATCCGAGCTCGAACATGCGCCGCGCCGCGGGCAGGCCAGCACTTGCGTATCGCTCGACGTCCGCGACGCCGTCGCGCTTCGCGCCCTCTGCGAGCGCCTCGCGCAGCGTGCGTCTGCCGTCCAGCTGTGTGAGCAGGTGCAGCACCTGGTCATCCATGCCGGCCTGGAAGCCGACGCCCTCGTCGAGCGTGAGCGTCATCGCGTCGATCTGCGGCTGACCGTCGCTGAAGCGAACGCGCTGCTCGATCGCGGCCCTAGGTACGACGCGGACGCGCTCGCCGAGGAGCACCTCCGGGCCCGCGGCGAGCAGGTCGTGTGCGGCGAAGACGCGCTGGATGTGATCGCTCGAGGGCTTCAGGCGCCCGCCGCCGGGAAGCGGGTCGCTGCGGAACCAGTTCGCGCCGCTGCGCCGGCGCATGACGAGAGACCCGTACGCGATCCCGCGGATGCCTAGGTCGCGGTAGTACGCGAGCCAGGTATCGATGAGCCGGCCGTAGCGCTCCGGATCGCCGGACTCGGTCTGATTCCAGACCGCCGCGGTCTCCAGCGGCGAATCGGTCCGGTAGTGCAGCAGCCAGCTGTCGCAGCCGCTGTCCCGCACCCAGCGGCGTACCGCGGCGGTGGGATCGCCGTCGGGCTCGGCGACCCAGCTGATGGCCATCGTGGCGAACCCGCCCTCCTCGAGGTGGGCCGGGATGGATCGGACGATCTGCTCCGAGACGCTGTCGCCGCTCATACCGCTGTCGCGGTAGATGTATTCGCTCGCGGGAGAGATCACGTACGGCGGATTGCACACGATCGTGTCGAAGCGCGCGTCGCCGATGGGCTCGAACCAGCTTCCGACGCGCAGCTCGAGGTTCGCGACGCCGTTCAGCTGCGCGTTGAACGCGGCGAAGTTCACGGCGCGGGCGCTGACATCCGTCGCGAGCACGCGCTCGGCGTGCGGCGAGGCGAGCAGCGCCTCCACGCCGCAGCCCGTACCCAGGTCGAGGAAGGCGCGGACCGGCCGGCGGACGGTGAGGTGCGCGAGCGTCACGGAAGGTCGGTGCACCCCCGGCACGTGGTCGGCGGGCGCGGCCTCGCCGGGGCGAAGGCGGATGTCGGATGTGATCAGGAGGTGGTCGTGCGGAACGACGCGCACGAGCGGCCGCACCATGACGTCGCGCTGCGCCACCAGTCCAAGGCTCGCGAGATCGCTCAGCGCGAGCGGCGCGATCGCCGGCGCGAGCTGGTCCGCCGGAACGTCCAGCGCGAGGATGAGGAGGCGCACCAGCGCGCCGAGCGTCGGATGCCGCTCGAGCTGTCGGAGCTGCACCGGGATCTCCGCCGTTCGCGAGACGATCTCATCGCCGGTGCCGAGCGCATCTCCGATCTTGGCCGCGCTGAACTCCCTCGCGATGAGCACCTCGCGCAGACGACGCACCAGCTCTGGTCGATCGAGCGCGAGCGGCCCCGTCACAGCGCGCGATGGTAGGCATGGAGCGCGGCGATCACGTGCCGAGCGGCAGACCGACGGAGAACGTGTATCCGTCAGGATCCTCGATGAGGCAGTCGCGCCAGCCGTGCGGTGGCCAGTCCTTGGCCGGCGCGAGGACCGTGTGGCCGGCGGCGCGCGCGCGCCGCTCGGCGTCGTCGGGATCGATGCCGAGCAATCGGATCTCGACGCCGAATCCGCGGCGCGGCGTTTCCGCCAGACGCGTGCCCCATGGCTGGCGCGCGTACGTGCGATCGGCGTGGAGCTGGATGGTCGCGCCGTCGCGCTCGAGCGCGGCGTAGTCCGCCGTCTGGTGGAGCACGCGGAAACCAAGGACGTCCGTATAGAAAGGAGTGCTCCGGGCGACGTCGCGGACGATGAGGTTGAGCGACAATCCAGCGAGCGTCCGACCGTACTCATCCGCGCTCATGAACTCCTTCGCGCTCATGCGCGGTTACCCGTCCACCACAGCGGGATCGTCAGCGCGAGCAGGCCCGCGCCGATCAGGAGCGCCGGACCCGCGCCGATCACCGCGAGCACGCCGCCGAGCAGCGCGCCGGCGGCCGCGCCGGCGTCCTGCCAGGTATGCAGTGCCGCGAGGATCCGGGGGCGATCGTGGTCGCGGCAGCGCCGCGAGATGACAAGCTCGACGGCGATCGTCGAGGTGAGCCCGTTCACGAACGCGACGCCACCTACGAGGACGAAGAGGATCGGACCCAGCGGGAGGACGGCGAGCAAAGCGATCGCGACGAGCGCCGTCACCGTGGAGACGATGAACGCCCAGTCCGCCGACAGATCGCTCCACCGCCCGGCGATGGGCGTCCACAGCACCTGCGCGACGCGCTGCGTCAGCAGGAAGGCCGCGGCGACGAACGTCGCCGGCACGACGGCGGCGAAGATCGGCGCGCCTTCGTGGAAGAGCTCGTCGACGCGGAAGCCGCCCGCCGCGATGAGGATGCCCGCGTACAACGCGAGCTGCACGGTCGCGGTCACGAAGAGCGCGAGCAGGCTCGGCTCCCATACGGACGCCGGAACGTGCCCCTCCTCGGGAACGCGCACGCGGCGGCGCCAGGTCGCGGCGACATACGCTGGGCCCATCCCTGCGACGAGGGTAAGCGCCGCGGCGATGAGGCACGCGCCGGTCCAGCCGACGCTCTCGACCGCGAACGGCGCGAACGCAGCACCCGCGAAGTAACCGACGCCCCAGATCGCCCGCGTGTCGCCGATGCGCCGGCCCGCATGCGCGGCGGTGTCCTCGAGCGCCGCGAGGTACGAGCCCATACGCAGGAGCGAGTAGCAGAAGCCCCAGAGCAGCCGGCCGACGAGGAGGACCACGATCGCGGCAGGCAGGGCGTACATCGCGGTCGAGACCGTGCTGAGGACGATCGCGGCGACGATGAGCGTGCCCGCGGGAAAGCGCTCGTACAACCGGGCCGCGAGCGGATTCGTGAAGAGGCGCACCCAGCGGTTGAGCGACAGGATGACGCCGACCATCGGCCGCGAGATGCCCAGCGACGACGCGCTCACCGGGAGCACCGTGTACAGAAGCGTGTCGCCGAGCAGCGATGCGGAGACGACCAGGGCCGCGGAGAGCGCCGGTGCTTCGCGATGCGCCGGCGCGCCAGCCACGCGGCTCAGTCCGCTGCCGCCACCGCCGCGGGCGCGCGGTATTCGGCGAGCGGCGCGACCGAATAGCTCACCGCGCTCGCGCGCAGCGCGGCCACGACCGCAAGCGCGGTGTCCAGGGACGTGAGGCACGGGACGCGCGCCTCGACGGCCGCGCGCCGGATGAGAAACCCGTCCCGATCGACGGTCTTCCCGAGCGTCGGCGTGTTCACGACGGCGGCGCAACGACCCGAGCGCACGATACGCAGGATCTCGTCGTCGCCTTCCGACAGCTTGCCCACCTCCCGCACGTCGATCCCGAGCGAGCGGATCAGCGCCGCCGTGCCGCTGGTCGCGACCAGCTCGTACCCGAGCCAGTGGAAGCCTTCGATGATGGGGACGACCTCGGGCTTGTCCTTGTCGGCGACGGTGATGAGCACGCTCCCGCTCGAGGCCGGGGCGAGACCCGCGGCGACGAGGGACTTCCACAGCGCCGGCGCGAACGTGCGATCGACGCCCATCACCTCTCCGGTGCTCTTCATCTCCGGTCCGAGATAGGTGTCGACATCGAGGAGCTTCGCCATCGAGAACACCGGCGCCTTCAGCGCGACGAGATCGCCCGACGGCCAGAGCCCATCGGCGCGGGCGTAGCCCTCCGCCGCGAGCGTCGAGCCCAGCGCGATCGCGACGGCGAGCCGCACCAGCGGCACCCCGGTCACCTTCGTGAGGAACGGGACCGTCCGACTCGAGCGCGGATTCACCTCGAGCACCCAGACGCGACCCTCTTCGACGATGAACTGGATGTTGAGAAGTCCCTTCACCGGAAGGGCGGCCGCTATCTGGCGCGTGAGCTCGACGACGCGGTCGCGCTCGCTCGGGTGCAGATTCTGCGCGGGGTATACCGCGTAGCTGTCGCCCGAATGGACGCCCGCGCGCTCGATGTGCTCCATGATCCCGGCGACCAGCGTGTCGCTGCCGTCGCTCACCGCGTCGACCTCGACCTCGCGGCCGCGCAGGTACTTATCCACGAGGACACGACCGGTCCCCGCCTCGAGCGCCGATCGGAAGTAGCGCTCGAGGTCGTCGTCGTTGTACGCGATCTCCATCCCGCGTCCGCCGAGCACGTACGACGGACGGACGAGCACCGGATATCCGATCTCAGCCGCGACGCGACGCGCCTCGACGAACGACTCGGCCGTGCCGCCCGGCGGCTGCGGGATGCCGAGCGCGTCCGCGAACTCGTGGAAGCGCCGGCGGTCCTCCGCGAGCCCGATCGCGTCGGCCGACGTTCCGGCGATCGACCCGCCGATACTCTCGATCCGCTCGGCGAGATTGAGCGCCGTCTGTCCACCGAACTGTGTGAAGACGGCGATCGCCGGCGCCGGGCGCGAGGGGGTGAGCTCGCGAGCGAGAGTTGAGCCCGCGGCATCGGCGGGTGCTTCGTCAGGCGATTCGGAGCGGGCGAGCCGTTTCGAGCGAGCGGGCTCACCCCCGTCAGCGCCCACGGCGCCGGCGTCGTCCGTCGATTCGTTCTCGAGGACAGCGGCTATGGACTCCTCATCGAGAGGCTCGAAGTAGAGGCGGGTCGATTCGTCGAAGTCGGTCGACACGGTCTCGGGATTCGAGTTGACCATGATCGACGCGACTCCGAGTTCGCGGAGCGCCGAGGCGGCCTGCACGCAGCAGCAGTCGAACTCGATCCCCTGCCCGATGCGGATCGGGCCGGACCCCAGGATCAACGCTTTCTTTCCCGGCAGCGGCTGCGCTTCGTTCTCGGTCTCGTACGTCGAGTAGAAGTAGGGCGTCACGGCTTCGAACTCCGCGGCGCATGTGTCGACCATCTTGTAGACGGGACGGATCCCCCACTGCGCACGCAGGCGGCGAACGTCGGCGGAGAGCATCCCCGCGAGCGCCGCGATGTCCGCGTCCGCGAATCCCAGACGCTTGGCGCGGCGCAGCAGCGACGGCGTCGGCGTCTTGCCCTGCAGCTCGTCCTCCGCGAAGCGGACGATCGAGGAGAGCTTGCGGAGGAACCAGCGATCGATCTTGGTGCGCTGATGCACGTCCTCGACGGTCGCCCCGCGTCGCAGGGCCGCGAACAGCCGCCACAGGCGGTCATCGGTGGCGACGCCGGTGACGAAGCGCTCCAGGAACGGTCCCGGCTCGGCCACGTCGACCCAGGCCGGAGCCTCCCAGAGCAGACCCTGCCCCTTCACCTCGAGGGAGCGCAGCGCCTTCTGCAGCGCGGCCTCGAACGAGCGGTCGATCGCCATGACCTCGCCGGTCGCCTTCATCTGCGTCCCGAGCGATCGGTCCGCGCCCGGGAACTTGTCGAACGGCCAGCGCGGGATCTTCACGACGACGTAGTCGAGCGCCGGCTCGAACGCCGCGGAGGTCCGCTGCGTGACGGCGTTCGGGATCTCGTGCAGCTGCTTCCCGATCGCGATCTTCGCCGCGACCCGCGCGATCGGATACCCGGTCGCCTTCGATGCGAGCGCGGAGGACCGCGAGACGCGCGGGTTCACCTCGATCACGTAGTACGGGATCTGCGCGTCGGGATCGGCGGACGGCGAGCGCTCTGGATGCAGCGCGAACTGGACGTTGCAGCCGCCCTCGATGCCGAGCGCGCGAATGATCCGGAGGGCCGCGCTGCGGAGCATCTGGTATTCCTTGTCGGTGAGCGTCTGCGACGGCGCGACCACGATGGAGTCCCCGGTGTGGACCCCCATCGGATCGATGTTCTCCATGTTGCAGACCGTGATGCACGTGTCCCCCGCGTCGCGCATCACCTCGTACTCGATCTCTTTCCAGCCGACCAGGGAACGCTCAACCAGCACCTGTCCGATGGGCGACGCCGCGATGCCCCGCGTGCAGCGCGCCTCGAGCTCCTCGCGCGTCGATGCGAAGCCTCCACCGGTACCGCCGAGCGTGTACGCCGGCCGGACCACGAGCGGGAAGCCCACGCGATCCGCGAAGGCGACGGCCTCGGCGACGGTGTGCACGGTCTGCGACTCGGGCACGGGCTCGCCGATCTCGACGAGCAGCTGCTTGAAGGCCTCGCGGTCCTCGGCCTGCTGGATCGCCGACAACGGTGTCCCGAGGAGTCGGACGCCGTACCGCTCGAGGATCCCGGCCTCGGCGAGCGCGACCGCGAGGTTCAGCCCGGTCTGTCCACCCAGGGTCGGCAGCAGACCGTCGGGCCGCTCCTTCGCGATGATGCGCTCGAGCACCTCCACCGTGAGCGGCTCGATGTACGTGACGTCCGCCACACCCTGGTCCGTCATGATCGTCGCGGGGTTCGAATTCACGAGGATCGTCTCGATGCCCTCTTCGCGCAGCGCACGGCACGCCTGCGAGCCCGCGTAATCGAACTCCGCGGCCTGGCCGATCGTGATCGGCCCCGAGCCGATGATGAGGACCTTCACTTGCCGGCCCACGTCTTCTGCGCTCGCACAGCGGCGCGAACGAGCGCGACCACGGAAGCCTCTTCGAGATCGGCCAGCCTCCGGAAGCGCACGCAGCTCTTGCCCACGTCGCCCTTCGGAAAGCGGTCCTTGCGTAGCTCAGGCATCGGCGATCCATCGGCGGGGAGCATCACGTGCAGCGCGAGGCCCCGCTTGCGACCGGCGAGGCCGACGACGAACCAGTCGACCTCGCGGCCGCTGGCGTAGCGCACGTGCATCGGACCGTACCCGACCCCGCTCGAGCTCAGGAACAGCTTGAGCGTCGGCGCGGTCTTCCGAATGAGCGTATGCAGACGCCGCGCGTCGACGCGCTGCGTGTCGGGCAGCGTGGCGATGTATTCCGCGACGGTCCTGGGCGCCGCGGGGTGGGCGCTCACTTGCGAGCCACGGCCGTGCGCACGTCCGCCAGGAAGCGGTCGAACACCGGCTCGTTGTCGCGCGGTCCTGGCGCGCCCTCGGGGTGGTACTGGTAGGTGCGGATCGGGAGCGTGCGGTGCGCCAGACCCTCGACGCTCCCGTCGTTGAGGTTGCGCGCGCTCACGTAGAAGTCGCTCCCCGTCGGGATGGACGACTCGTCCACCTGGAACTCGTGGTTCTGGCTCGTGATGACGACGCCACCGCTGCGGACGTCCTGGACCGGATGGTTGGCGCCGTGGTGGCCGAACGGGAGCCGCGACGTCGTCGCGCCGATCGCCCGACCGATGAGCTGGTGGCCGAGGCAGATCCCGAGGATCGGCACCGGGCGCGCGGACCCGCGCTGCGACACCGCGTCGAGGATGAGCTTCACGTTGTGCGCGATCTGCGTGATCGCCGCCGGGTCGCCGGGGCCGTTGCTGATCACGATGCCCTCGGGCGACCACGCCAGCACCTCGCGCGCGCTCGCGGTCGCCGGAAAGACGCGCACGGTGGCGCCGCGCTGGGTGAGGCAGCGGACCTGGTTCTCCTTCACGCCGGTGTCGAGGAGCGCGACCTTCGGGCCGCTGCCGAGCTGCCGCCCAGCGCCGCTCGCCTCGACGACCAGCGGCCGGGCGCCCAGCGGCGCCGATGCGCGGGCCTTGGCGACGGCCTCCTGCTCTACGCCGCTGTCGTGAGCGCGATCCGGCGGGACCTGGAGCAGCGCGCCACGCAGCGTCCCCTTCGCGCGAAGCCGCCGCACGAGCGCGCGGGTGTCCACGCCTGAGATCCCGGGCACGCCGTACTGCCGCAGGTAGGCGTCGAGGTCGTCGGTGTCCGTGCGACAGGTCGTGTTGAGCTCGCGCACCACGAGCGCCTCGACCCAGGGCCGGCGCGACTCCGCGGCGCGCTCGAACGTGCCGTAGTTCCCGATGAGCGGATACGTCAGCACGACGATCTGACCGTTGTACGAAGCGTCCGACGCGATCTCCTGGTAGCCGGTCATCGCGGTGTTGAAGACGACCTCGCCCGACGCCGCGGACGCGTCGCCGAAGGCCTCTCCCCACCACGCCGTCCCGTCCTCGAGGGCCAAGACCGCCGCCCTGGTCATTGGTGCATAACTATACGTTTCGGATGCATAAAGATGCAACTGCGCCTCGGCCAGCATTCGCTCAGCGAGAGCCGGCCGTCGCCGCATTGCGCAGACCTCCTTCGTAGCGGACTTCCCCGCCGACGGTGGCGCGCACGACGCGCCCGCGCAGCGTGCGACCGATGAGCGGCGTGTTCTTTCCCAGCGAGACCAGCTCCTCGGCGCTGACCGTCCACACGGCGTCCTCATCGATGGAGATCCGATCGTCGGGCCGCGGCGCGATCCCCAGCACACGCGCGGGGCCGACGGTCAGCGCCGCGAGCGCGACGTTGCGGTCGCACCACCCCGCGCGCACGCCACCGAGGACCAAAGAGAGCGCGGTCTCGATGCCGCTGATGCCGAACGCCGCCTGGTCGTACTCGACGTCCTTCCTCACGCTCGCGTGCGGCGCGTGGTCGGTCGCGATCGCGTCGACGGTCCCGTCGGCGAGACCCGCCCAGAGCGCCCGGACGTCGCGCATGGTCCGCAGCGGTGGGTTCACTTTGGTGGAGGAGTCGAACGGCGTTCCACGCTCGGCGTCGTCCTCCTCCCATGCGAGCACGCGCGATCCGGCGACCCACTCGTCGGTCATCGCGAGGTGATGCGGCGTCACGTCGCACGTGAGCCGGATACCGCGCTCTTTGGCACGGCGCACGAGGTCGACGGATCCCGCCGTCGAGAGGTGCGTGAGATGCAGGCGCGCGCCCGTGAGCTCGGCGAGCTCGATGTCGCGAGCGACCGCGGTCTCCTCCGCGGCGGACGGCACGCCCGGCAGGCCCAGCCGGGCGGAGACCGCGCCCTCGTGCATCACGCCCCGCCCTGAGAGCGTGACGTCCTGGGCGTGCTCGATGACGAGAAGATCATCGGTGCGCGCGTACTCGAGCGCATGGCGGAAGAGACGTGCGTCGGACACCGGGGAGCCGTCGTCGGAGAAGGCGACGGCGCCCGCCGCGGACAGCTCGATGAGGTCGGCGAGCTCGCGACCGGCACGTCCGCGCGTGATCGTCGCGATCGGGAGGAGCCGCGCGGCACCGGCGACCTCCCCGCGTGCGACGACCTGCGCGACCAGACCCGGGGTGTCGACCGCCGGCTCCGTGTTCGGCATCGCGCAGACGGTCGTGAAGCCGCCACGCAGAGCGGCGCGGAGGCCGGTGGCGATGGTCTCGGAGTCCTCCGACCCGGGCTCGCGCAGATGCGCGTGGAGGTCGATGAATCCGGGTATCGCGGCGAGCTCGGCGGCGCGCATCGGAGCGCTCACGACGCGGCCTCGAGCGTCGGCGTTCCGACCAGCAGGTACAGAAGGGCCATGCGGACGGCGACGCCGTTGGTCACCTGCCGCTCGACCAGCGAGCGGGAGCCGTGCGCCACGGCCGCCTCGATCTCGACGCCCTCGTTCATCGGCCCGGGGTGCATGACCGGTGCGCCCGGCCGCATCCGCGCTACGCGCGCCTCCGTGAGACCCCACACGCGCGAGTACTCCCGCAGCGACGGGAGCAGGCCGCCCTCCTGGCGCTCCTTCTGAAGACGGAGGGCGATGACGGCGTCGGCGCCCGCCAGCGCCCGGTCGAGATCCGGCTCGTACGCGGTACCGGCCGGCGCCTGCCCGCAGCGCCATGCGCTCGGCATGAGCGTGGGCGGCCCGGAGAGCGTGATCGTCGCGCCGAGCGGGACGAGCGTGTGGATGTCCGACCGGGCGACGCGGCTGTGCACGACGTCGCCGACGATGACGATGCGCTTCCCTGCGAGATCTCCGAGCGCGCCGCGCAGGGTGTACGCGTCGAGCAAGCCCTGCGTCGGATGCGCGTGCCAGCCGTCCCCCGCGTTGATGACCGCGGCGTCGGTGCGCTCCGAAACGAAGTACGGCGCGCCCGACGACGCATGCCGCATGACGACGACGTCGCCGCCGAGCGCTTGCAGCGTCCGCACGGTGTCGTAGAGCGACTCGCCCTTCTCGACGGAGGACCCGCTGGCCGAGATGTTCACGACGTCGGCCGAGAGCGTGCGCGCGGCGAGCTCGAACGACACGCGCGTTCGGGTCGACGACTCCGCGAAGAACAACACGACCGTACGCCCGCGGAGCGGCGGTGCTCGGCGCACCGGGCGGGACAGGACCTCGACCATCGCACCCGTGGTGCCCAGGACCGCCTCGATCTCGTCGCGCGACCAGTCATCGGTGTCCAGGACGTGGCGCCGTGACCACTTGAACGGCCGCGCCGTCGAGACCGCGGCTCCCCGAGCGGCGGCGCTCATGCGCCCACCCGCTCGCGGGCGATGAGCTCGACCTCATCGCGTCCGTCGACCTCGCTCAGGTGCACGCGCACGTCGTCGGTCGGCTTCGTGGG
>DATEDV010000336.1:0-12116 GCA_035281485.1 Candidatus Limnocylindria bacterium
AGGAACGCCAGGGCGAATGGCTGCGCATCAGCTACGACGGCTGGGTCGCATTCCGCGACACGGTGGACATCGCGCAGCTCGCTTCGCGTTTCCCGGTCCCGGGCGACATCCTGCGGACGGCGGAGTGCTTCCTCGGCGTCCCGTACCTCTGGGGCGGTACGACTGCCGACGGGATCGACTGTTCGGGATTCACACAGCTCGTGTACCGTTTGAATGGCGTGGGTCTCGATCGTGATGCCGACCAGCAGGCGATGGAGGGCCGAGCCGTGAATGCAGCGCGTCCCGGCGACCTGTTCTTCTTCGGTGACGAGCGCATCACGCACACCGCGATCGCGCTCGGGGAACGTGAGTTCCTCCACGCGCCGCAGAGCGGCGCGGTCGTCGAGCGCGCGACGCTGACCCCCGCTCGCAACGTGCGCGCGATCCGCCGCTATCTCCCGGACGATCTGTGAGCGAGCCTGCGGCGCGCCGTCAGGCGCACGAGGAGGAACGGCGCACCGACCGCGAGCTGGTGTACGCCGCGCGCGAAGGCGATATGCGCGCCTTCGACGCGCTGTTCTATCGATACCGCGA
The DNA here is from genome assembly GCA_035281485.1 of Candidatus Limnocylindria bacterium. Taxonomy (GTDB): domain Bacteria; phylum Chloroflexota; class Limnocylindria; order P2-11E; family P2-11E; genus CF-39. The sequence continues at coordinate 574 of DATEDV010000336.1, forward strand.
CGGGATCTTCCGCCTCGGTCTCGCGATCACGAAGGATCCTTCGGCCGCCGAGGAGATCGCCGTCGACACGTTCACGCGTGCCCACCGCGCGCTCGCGCGTCTGGAGCCCGAGGGTTCTCTGCGGCCATGGCTCTACCGCGTGGCCGTCAACCTCTCCTACAACCGCCGTCCACGCAAGAACGTGATCATCAGCCCGCTCGAGGACTCGGCCAACGACACGCTGCAGAGCGAGGAGCGGTCGCCATCGGCGCTCGCGGAACAGGCCGAGGTGCGGCGCATCGTGCTCGCGGCCGTCGACACGCTGGGACCCAAGCACAAGATCGTCGTCGTGCTCCACTACATGAATGGCCTGAACCTCGCGGAGATCGCACAGGTAGTCGACTGCCCGATCGGTACGGTGAAGTCGCGCCTGCACTACGCGCTGCGCCGGCTCCGAACGCATCTTTCGGCACACCCCGAGTTCGGCATCGAACCGCTCTCCGTGCTCGCGCCTACTTCAAGGCGGACGGTCGCCCCGGTCGTCGAGCCGCTGGAGGGCGAACCGCGATGAGGTTGTTCGGAGTGGCATGTCGGGCGGCCGAGCAGCGCATGGCCGACCTCTTCACCGGCGAGCTGCACCCCAGGGAGCGGCTTGAGCTCGAGGCGCACGCCGACGGCTGTGCCCGGTGCGGCGTCGCTCTGCGGGATCTCGCGACGATCTCGGTCGCGCTCGAGCGTGCCTACGCACCACTGCGCGGTCGAACGACATCCCTCTCCCCGGCGCGCGCGCGCCTGGCCGCGCGGGCGGAGCCAACGACGAGCGTCCCATGGTGGCGCATCGGGTTCATCGGCCGCCTTTCGGAGGCGACGATGGCCCTCGGCTTCGCGGCCGTCGTGCTCGGAGGCTCGCTCGACCTCGCCGCCGTGCAGCACGATGGCGCCGACGCGATACAGGCGAGCTCGGCGGTCGCCCCGCCGTCGATCATCGAGGACTACTTCCGCGCGCACCCACCGACGGAGGAGACCGCCTATCTGCGCTGGCTGCGCTTCCAGCTGCGCGTGATCGGAGCCGAGCCCGTTCAGCACGTCCGCTATCCCGTGGGCGGGCAGTTCGACGTCCCGCAGTTCAGCAACGAGGACGACCAGCTTCGCACCGGCGCACCTCGCTAGCGGGGCGCACCACGCGAGCGGAGCGCCCAGTCACGGCGGCTGGTCGGGCGCGCGCGATCTTCCTGTCGTGCCTCGCCGTGCTCACGCCGCTCCTCGTCGCCTGCGCACCGACGCCGCCGACGCGACGCGACGTCGTCATCGGCGTCGCCGGCGAGCCGCAGGCGATCCTGAGCGACGAGCCGAGCGCGCAGATCCTCCAGTCCGCCGTGACCGAGTCGCTGGTGCGCCGCGATCCAGATGGCGGACTCGTACCGCGCCTCGCGACCGAAGTGCCGACGCTCGCCAATGGCGGCACGCGCATCGTCATCGATGCGGCGACGCCGGAGGGCCGTCTCGTGGCGACGTTCGAGCTTCGGGCCGACGCGCGCTGGCAGGACGGGGAACCCATCACCGCGGAAGACGTGACGTTCGCGTTCGAGGACGACCGCGCGGCGGCGCCCGGCACGCTGAGGCGGTGGATGGCGGAACGGGTGGAGCGCGTGGAGCGGGTCGACGGTCGCACGGTCCGCTTCACGTACCGCGCCGGCGAGCGCTGGGAGCTCTATCCGCTCGCGGCGCGCGTCCTGCCGTCACACCTGCTCGCGAACGCGTCAGCGGAGAGGCGCGCGCGCTATGACCGCGAGCCGATGCACGCCGGGCCTTTCGCGGTCGCGGCGTGGATCCCCGGATTCGGTATGACCCTGAGCGCCTTCCCCCGCTACGTCCGGGGCGTCCCGGGACTCGGGCGGATCGAGGTGCGCTTCTACGGCGACCGCGGCGCTCTGGTCGACGCGCTGCGCCGCGGCGAGGTCGATGTCGCGGGGGCGCCGGCGGTCGAGGCGGATCTCGCGCGCACGCTGGACCGTTTCGCCGATGGCCCGCGACTCCAGGCGCTCTACAAGGCGGCGAATGCGATCGGGATGCTGCGCTTTGGAACGAAGGGCACGCTGTTCGCGGACCTGCGCGTCCGCCAGGCCGTCGAGCTGACCGTGGATCGTCGCGCGCTGGTCGAGACCGTCTTCGCCGGCCGAGCGCGCGTGCCGCGCTCGTATCTCGTGCCGCCGCAGTGGGCGGCGACCGAGCCGCTCGAGCCACCGCGTCTGGATCGGGAGGGAGCGCGCGCGCTGCTGGCGGCCGCGGGCTTCCGGCGCGGGAATCTCGGAGTGCTCGAGCGCGGCGCGGACCGCATGACCGTGACGCTCCAGGTGGCGACCGGCTCGCAGGCGCGGATCGACGCCGGGCGCCGCCTCTCGGGCGATCTCGCGACCGTCGGCATCGCGGCGACCGTGCTCGAACGGTCTCTGGGGGATGTGCTCGAGGCCGTGGACCGCGGCGAGTTCGACCTCGCCCTCATCCCGGAGCGCACCGACGATCCGCAGCTCGCCTCGGACCGCTACCGCGGTCTCGCGGGTCCGTGGTTCGACGTGCTGCTCGGCGCGGCCGCGGCGGCACCCGAGCGCGCCGACAAACGCACGCTCTTTGGCGAGCTCCAGCGCGTCTGGGGCGAAGCGCTGCCCGGGATCCCTCTCTACCAGGAGCTCGTCGTAAATGTCGCGCCGCGTGCGCTGGAAGGCATCCAGCCCTCGCCCAACGGCGACCCGCTCACGTGGAACGCCGGTGAGTGGCGCTTCGCAGCGAACGTGAACTGAACGCGCCGGACGCTGGTAACGGCTCTGAATGGGGTCCGTATGTCTGGATGCGCGCCGTTTGTCGATTGACGCGCTGACGCACGCGGTCCCAGAATGGTCGTGTCCACCCGCAGCCAGGGCCGCCAGGCCCGCATGCGAGTGTCCACGGCACAACAGGAGGAGGAGCGCATGACCAAAAGCCGCACCGGCATCTGGTCTGTTGTGGCGCTGCTCGCGATCGCGTCGCTGCTCGTCAGCGCGTGTTCGGGAACGCCACCCAGCCAAGGAACAACAGGCGGCACGCAGAGCGATGTAGACCCCGAGGGCCACATCACCCTCAACACCGCATCGGAGCCCGACACGATCGATCCCCAGAAGGCGTCCTTCGTGAACGAGATCGCCCAGGCGGCGTTCGTGTTCGAGGGACTCATGACCTTCGACTCGAAGACGACCAAGCCGGTCCCGGCGGCTGCGGCAGCGCAGCCCAAGGTGTCATCTGACGGCCTGAAGTACACCTTCACGCTGCGCGATGGCCTCAAGTACTCCGACGGCATGGCGATGACCGCCAAGCACTTCGAGTACGGCTTCCTGCGCGGCTGCGACCCGACGGCCGCAGGCGACTATTCCTTCGTGCTTTACATCATCGTGGGCTGCGAGGCCTACAACCACATGGACACGAAGGCCTCGACCCCGGCCGAGCTGAGCGCGGCGCGCGCGAAGGTCGGTGTGAAGGCGATCTCTGACAAGGAGATCGAGTTCACGCTCACCGACCCGGCCCCGTACTTCGTTCCGATCACGGCTCTCTGGCAGGGCTGGCCCGTCCGTGAGTCCGACGTGACCAAGGGCGGCGACAAGTGGACCGAGCCGGCGACGTACATCGGCAACGGTCCCTTCAAGCTCACCGAGTGGAAGCACAACGAGAAGCTGGTCTTCGAGCGCAACGACAACTACCGCAAGAAGATCCAGATCAAGAAGGTCACCAAGGTCATGATCAACGAGGCGGCTGTCTCGTTCGCCGCCTACCGCAACAACGAGCTCGACCTGATCGGCGTCTCGCCGACCACGCTCCGGACCGTCGAGGGCGACGCGGAGCTCAAGGCGCAGATGACCGACGTGGGTGGCTCGTGCACCTTCTACTACGGCTTCAACGTGCGGCGTCCGCCGTTCGACGACATCAACGTCCGCATGGCGTTCGCGAAGTCGATCGACCGCGCCGCGTACGTGAAGGACGTCGAGCAGGGCATCGGCAAGATCGCCGACGGCGGCTTCATCCCGCCGGGCTTCCCTGGCTACGACAACACCGACAAGGAGCAGGCATACGACGTCGCAGGGGCGAAGGCGCTCCTTGACAAGGCGAGCCCGGCCTCCAAGGCGGGTCTCAACGGCGTCAAGTTCACCTTCTCGTCCAACGCGACGAACAAGGCGCGCGCCGAGTGGGCGCAGAGCCAGTGGAAGACGAACCTGGGCGTCACGGTCGAGCTCGACCCCGTCCAGAGCACGGCGTACTCGGCGCTCTTCCGTAAGGGCCTCGACTCGCCGCAGCTCTTCTACCTCGGCTGGTGCGCGGACTTCCCGGACGCGCAGAACTGGCACTCCACCGTCTGGCAGACGGGTGGCATCAGCGCCGGTCGGACCGGCTACTCCAGCAAGACCTTCGACGACAAGACCAAGGCGGCCGACAAGGAAGGCGACGCTGCGAAGCGTGACGCCATGTACCTCGAGGCCGGCAAGATCCTCAGCAAGGACGTCCCCGCCGCGTGGATCTACTACGAGGCTGGCAAGCGTCTGACGAAGCCGTGGATCAAGGGCATCGTCGACAACCCGATCGACTACGGCATCCCGGGATACTTCTCGCTCGAGACCGTCTACGTCGCGAAGCACTAAGCCTCGGTAACGCCGAAGCGAATGAGAGGGTCGGCCGCAAGGCCGACCCTCTCTCTTTGCCTTGCGCACCCGCTGCGCTGGCTCGCGTCGCGTCGCGGCGCTCCCTCTCCTCGCGGCTGGCTACGCGCGCCCGCTGAAAACGGCGCGCTTCGTGTTCGGGCGCGCTGGGCGCAGATGCTCGTCGAGGGCAGCGCCCCGCCGCGACGCTCGCCACTCGCTTGCGCGCGTCGCAGCTGCCGCCGCGCCCGCGTTTCGCTTCGCGCTTGCGCTCCGGCGGCGCGCGAAGTGATTAAAAGGTTGAACGAAGGGCGAGTGTTGTCCGGTATACACTCGCAGCGGTGCTGAAATACACCATCCGGCGCCTTCTTTTGATGATCCCGACGCTTTTTTTCGTCGCGCTCATCACCTTTGGCCTCGCGAAAGCGGCGCCCGGATCGCCGTTCGACAAGAACCCCGACAAGCCGCCGCAGCAGTCGACGATCGATCGCTGGAACAAGTACTACGGTCTCGACAAGCCCGTCCACGAGCAGTTCGTGATGTATCTCACCAACGTCGCGAAGTTCGACTTCGGCGTCAGCATCCGCCGGGCGCGGCCCGTCTCCGACATCATCAGCCAGGGCTTCCCCGTGACCGCCCAGCTCGGGATCCAGGCGCTCCTGCTGGCGCTCGCGGTCGCGCTGCCGCTCGGCGTGATCAGCGCTCTCAGACAGAACACGCTCGTGGACTACGGGAGCCTGTTCTTCGCCACGGTCGGGACGACGATCCCGTCGTTCGTGATGGCGATCTTCTTCATCTACATCTTCGGGCTCGGATTACATGTGTTCCCCATCTCAGGGTGGGGAACTCCAAAGCACATGATCATGCCGACGCTCATCCTGGCGATGGGCGCCGCGGCCTTCCTCGCACGCATCACCCGAGCGTCCATGCTCGAGGCGATCCGCCAGGACTACGTCCGGACCGCTCGCAGCAAGGGACTGCGAGAGCAGGTCGTGATCGTGGGCCACGTCCTGAAGAACGCGCTCATTCCCGTCGCGACCGTCGTCGGACCCGCGGCCGCCGGCCTCATCACGGGGTCGTTCATCATCGAGACGTTCTTCTCGGTGCCGGGCATCGGTCGTGAATACGTGACCAGCATCCTCGCTCTCGACTATCCCGTGATCATGGCGACCACGCTGCTCTACGCGTTCTTCATCGTCGTCGCGAACCTATCCGTCGATCTTGTCTACGGAATGCTCGATCCACGGATCAAGGTCGCGAAATAGGGATGGCGACTGCCAGCACCACACAGGATCGCGCCGCCGAGCTCAACGTCCTCGCGCGCAAACAGCGCTCGCTGTGGCAGGACGCGCTCTACCGGCTCTTTCGCAACAAGGCGGCGGTCCTCGGCCTCATCATCATCGCCGCGGCGTTCATCGTCGCCATCTTCGCTCCCGTCCTCGCGCCGTACGATCCGATCCTGCAGAACCAGCCCGTGGCGAGCCAGATGGAGCCGCAGTGGACTGGCTCCAAGTACACCGATCCCCGCTTCCTGCTGGGCACGGACTTCCTGGGACGCGACATCCTGAGCCGGCTGATGCACGCGGCGCGCATCAGCATGGTCGTGGGGTTCATTCCGACATCCATCGTGTTCTTCGTAGGGATCATCGTCGGCATGACCGCGGGGTATTTCGGTGGCTGGGTCGATCAGCTGCTGATGCGGGTCACAGACGTGGTCTACGCCTTTCCGGACTTCCTCTTCCTGCTCATCATCGTCGCGTCGTTCCGTGCGAGTCCCTTCGGCAAGATCATGGATGGGTTGCTGCTCATCTTCGTCGCGATCGCGATCGTCGGCTGGGTCGGCGTGGCCCGTCTCACCCGGGGTCAGGTCCTGTCGCTGAAGGAACGAGAGTTCGTAGAGGCCGCGCGCGCCGTGGGAGCCAAGCCGAGCCGCCTCATGACAAAGCATCTCCTGCCGAACGCGCTGGCACCCCTCATCGTGACCGCGGCGTTCGCGGTCCCCAGCGCGATCCTCGGGGAGGCGACGCTGTCCTTCCTGGGCGTGGGGATCATCCCGCCGACCCCGTCCTGGGGCCAGATGATCAACGAGGGCTTCCCGCTGTTCTCCGCCAACCCCTGGGCGGTTGTCCTGCCCGCGATGTGCATCTCGATCGTGATGCTCGCCTTCACCTTCGTGGGCGACGGTCTGCGCGACGCGCTCGACCCGCGGATGAAGACGTAAATGGCGCGGTCCGGCTAGACTCCGCCGACGTTGGCCGACCTTCTCGAGGTCACTGACCTCCACACACAGTTCTTCACGCGGGACGGCGTGGTCCGCGCCGTCGACGGCGTCACGTTCCAGGTCGCCGCCGGCGAGACGCTCGGCATCGTGGGCGAGTCCGGTTGCGGGAAGTCGGTCACCGCGCTGTCGCTCATGCGTCTCATCCCGCAGCCGCCGGGGAAGATCGTCAAAGGCTCCATCGTGTTCGACGGCCAGGACATCCTCAAGATGGACGACGACGATGTCCGCGGCATCCGCGGGAACAACATCGCGATGATCTTCCAGGACCCGATGACGAGCCTCAACCCCGTGCTGACGATCAGCCGTCAGATCTCCGAGGCGCTCGAGCTCCACCTGAAGATGGACAAGGGCGAGGCCCGCAAGCGGACCGTCGAGCTGCTCGAGCTCGTGAACATCCCCAGCGCGAAGAAGCGGGTCGATGACTACCCACACCAGTTCTCCGGCGGTATGCGTCAGCGCGTGATGATCGCGATGGCGCTCTCCTGCAACCCCAAGCTGATCCTCGCCGACGAGCCGACGACGGCCCTGGACGTGACCATCCAGGCGCAGATCCTGGACCTTCTGAAGAACCTCGCGCGAGAGTTCCGCACGGCGTTCATCCTCATCACGCACGATCTGGGCGTCGTCGCCGGGATGACGCAGCGCATCAACGTCATGTACGCCGGGCGCATCGTGGAGAAGGCCGACACCGGCGAGCTCTTCGGCAATCCGAAGATGCCCTACACGTGGGGCCTGCTCCGCTCGATCCCGCGCCTTGACGAGCGGCGGAAGGAGAAGCTCGTTCCGATCGAGGGCCTGCCGCCGGATCTGATCTCGCCGCCGCCGGGCTGCAAGTTCGAGCCGCGCTGTCAGTACCGCCGCGACATCTGCAAGGAGAAGGAGCCCGAGCTGAAGCACATCCCCAACGCGAAGCCCGATCACGAGGCTCGCTGCTGGGGCACGCAGGAGGGCGGCTGGCTCGTCGACACGGACTGGCGCCGCGAGATCGGCGACACGCGCCTCCTCGAGGAGATCAAGCAGGAGACCGCGTCCGTGACCACGACCACCGAGACGCCGGGGGAGTGACGAGATGGCCGTGACGACGAACACCACACCGCCGAAAGACGAGTACATCCAGCGCACCCGCTCCACGGCCACCGCCGGCAGCGGCCGCAATCTGCTCGAAGTGTCGGCGCTGAAGATGCACTTCCCGCTGACGCAGGGGATCATCTTCCAGCGTCAGGTCGGCGCGGTGCGCGCGGTCGATGGGATCGACTTCTTCGTCGAGAAGGGCGAGACCCTTGGTCTGGTGGGCGAGTCCGGATGCGGGAAGTCGACGACCGGTCGCGCCATCCTCCAGCTGTACAAGCCGACGTCGGGATCGGTGAAATTCGACGGCACCGAGCTCACGACGCTCGATGGAGAAAAGATGCGCCGCATGCGGCGACGCATGCAGATGATCTTCCAGGACCCCTACGCCTCGCTCAACCCTCGGATGACCGTCGGCAACATCATCGGAGAGCCGCTCGAGGTGCACAACCTCGCGAAGGGCAAGGCGAAGACCGAGCGGGTGCAGGAGCTGCTGAAGGTCGTCGGCCTGAACCCGTACTTCACGAATCGCTATCCGCACGAGTTCTCGGGCGGTCAGCGTCAGCGCATCGGTGTCGCGCGAGCGCTCGCCGTCGAGCCGGACTTCATCGTGGCCGACGAGCCCATCTCCGCGCTCGACGTCTCCATCCAGGCGCAGATCATCAACCTCCTCGAGGAGCTCCAGGACCGCTTCAACCTCACGTACCTGTTCATCGCGCACGACCTCTCCGTCGTGCGTCACATCAGCGACCGCGTCGCGGTGATGTACCTCGGGAAGATCGTCGAGCTGGCGGACCGGGTCGACCTTTACGAGCGGCCGCTCCACCCCTACAGCCAGGCGCTGCTCTCGGCCGTCCCGATCCCGGACCCGACCGTCGAGCAGAAGCGCAAGCGGATCATCCTGACCGGTGACGTGCCGTCGCCGGTGAATCCGCCCTCAGGCTGCCGCTTTCACACGCGGTGCTGGAAGGCACAGCAGATCTGCTCCGAGGTGGACCCGGAGTTCATCGAGCACGCGCCGCGTCACTGGGCGGCCTGCCACTTCCCGGGCGCCTAGCACGCCCACGGCGGCGCGCTACGGGTGGCGCGCCCGTGACATGCGCTGGGCGGTATCGCCGGCGCCACAGGTACAGCGGCGCGAGGCGGGGAGTCGCCGGCTGAACGCTGAGCAGTCAAATGTGTTCGCTTTCCGGAAGCCGGCTCGGGAAGTGAACGGCCGGCGCGGCCGGAGCGTATAGACGGGTTGAGAGCGGCAGAGTGTGTCGCTGGATACACTCTGGCCCGTTTCCGTGGGTAGAGCAAAAGGAGCAAGAGGGGGACACATGGCAGCGACACATCGCACCTCAAGGGCGTTCGTGGCTGTCTTCGCGGCGTCGATCCTCGTCGCGACGGGATGCACCACCGGCGGTCCAACGGCCGCCTCGCCGACCCCGGCGGCATCCGCGACACAGGCACCGCAGAAGGGTGGCCGGATCATCGAGGGGACCTTCAGCGACATCCGCACGCTCCAGCCGGTCCTCGTGGCGGACACACCGTCGGGCCGGATCACGGATCTGATCTACGACAGACTGATCCAGGCGGATCCACAGAACGGCGAGCCGAAGCCGCGCATGGCGACGTTCACAGCCGGCGCCGGCGGCAAGTCGTACACGTTCACACTCAACGCGAATGCCAACTGGAGCGACGGCAAGCCGATCATCGCCGAGGACTGGGCGACCGGGGTCAAGGCCGTCGCGATGTCCAAGGTCACCGTTCGTAAGAGCGACTTCTCCAACATCGAGGGCTTCACCGAGTTCTCCGAGGGCAAGGCCAACAACATCTCGGGCATCGCGATCGATCCCGCGAACCCGAAGAAGTGGACCGTCACCCTCAAGACCGTGCAATGCGACGGCATCTTCCAGATGAGCGGCTACACGCTCCCGGCGCACGTGTTCGGGAAGTACGTTGCAGCCGGTCAGGCCGACGCCATCGACAAGGCGCCCGAGAACGACAACCCGACCGTGTTCAGCGGTCCGTTCAAGTTCAAGGAATGGCGCAAGGGTGACCAGGTCATCCTGACCCGCAACGACAGCTACTGGCAGGGCGCCCCGCACGCCGACGAGTACGTCTATAAGGTCGTGGCGGACGCGACCGTCCTGGCTGCGCAGCTGAAGACCGGCGAGCTCAACTTCGGCACCATCGAGCCGAAGGATCTCGCCGACATGGAGCGGGTCGACAGCGTCAAGATCAACAAGTACCAGAACCTCGGCTACACCTACATCGGTTGGCGCGTGAACAGCCCGACCGCGACGGCGCTCGCCGACAAGCGTGTCCGCCAGGCGCTGGCGTACGGCCTGAACATGGACGACGTCATCAAGGCCGTCCTGTTCGGCGAGGGCCAGAAGCAGGTCGCGCACCACGTGCCGGTCCAGTGGGCATACCCGGCCCCCGCGACGCTGAATGCGTATCCGTACGACACGGCGAAGGCCGAGGAGCTCATCAAGGCCGCGGGATACACGAAGAACTCCGCGGGTCTGTACGCCAAGGATGGCAAGACGATCTCGTTCACCATCCGGACCAACTCCGGTAACAAGACGCGCGAGACGCTCGCGCAGGTCGCCGCCGAGCAGTACAAGAAGATCGGCGTCGACGCCAAGACGCAGTTCGAAGCCTTCCAGGGCCTCGTAACGCAGCTCCAGGAAGGTCACCAGTCGATCGAGGCCGTGATCATCGGTTGGGCCCTCGGCAACTCCGTGGACCCGTACACGATCTGGCACTCGAGCAACACACCCGACCCGGCCACGAAGAAGACGGGATTCAACTTCACGTTCTTCAAGAGCCCCGAGGTCGACAAGGCGATCGAGGAAGGCCGCAGCCCGGCCAACGGCGACTGCTCGATCGCGACACGCAAGGGCCACTACGCGACCATGAACAAGATCCTCAACGAGGAGCAGCCCTACAACTTCGGCTTCGCGAACAACACGCTCGCGGTCACGGCGAAGAACCTCGAGAACTTCAAGCCAGGACCGTTCAGCGCCGTCTACAACATCCACGAGTGGTGGTTCAAGAAGTAGCTCGCACCTGACCTGGGACCAAAGGAGGCGGCGGGCGTCGCGAGGCGACCCGCCGCCTCCGTAAAGAGGCGAAGTGCGTAAGTACATCGCGCGGCGGCTGCTCTACGCCATACCGACCCTCATCGGCATCTCGATCATCGTCTTCGCCATCTCCCGGCTCGCGCCCGGCGATCCGGTGCAGCTCTACACGTTCGGCATCCAGGACATCACCCAGGCCGACATCGATCGGATCCGCGCCGCTCACGGTCTCGACAAGCCGCTGCCGCTGCAGTACCTCACGTGGGCGACGAACGCGCTGCAGGGCGATTTCGGGCGGTCGATCATCTATCCCTCGCAGAACGCCTCTCGGCTGATCATCGAGCGCATCCCGAACACGATCCAGCTCGCGGTGGCTGCGCTACTGCTACAGCTTCTGATCGGCGTGCCCCTCGGGATCATCGCCGCGCTCAATCGCGGCAAGATCATCGATCAGGTCGCGCGGTTCTTCAGCACGATCGGCCAGGC
>DATEDV010000337.1:0-2301 GCA_035281485.1 Candidatus Limnocylindria bacterium
CTCGAGCAGGCCCATGTGCGAGGACTCGTCGCGAAACTTCCGACGATCGAGCCGATCGCCACGCACGAATACCCGACGCGCGCGCAGCGCCCCGCCGACTCGCGCCTCGACGAGCTGGTGCGGCGCCGTGGCGGCTGACGCGCCCGTGCCGGCGATCCGCGTCGCCGTCGTGAACTACAACAGCGGGCCGTGGCTCGCGCGCTGCCTCGCCTCGCTGCAGGCGCAGACCTTCCGCGACTTCGAGGTCGTGGTGCTCGACAACGCCTCGACCGACGGGTCGTTCCCGGTCGCGCTCGACGATCCGCGCTTCACGTTCGTCGAGGCGGGCGAGAACCTCGGCTTCGCCGCGGGCAACAACCGCGCGCTCTGTGGTGCGCGCACGCGGTGGCTCGCGCTGCTGAACCCCGACGCGATGGCCGAGCCCGACTGGCTCGAGCACCTGATGGACGAGGCGAAGCGGCATCCGCGCGTGCGCATCTTCGGCTCGACGCAGCTGCGTGCCGACGATCCCGCGACCCTGGACGGCACCGGCGACTGCCTCGGCGCGTGGGGCCTGGCGTGGCGCTCCGGCTTCGGCCGCCCGCGCGCGGACGCGGTGCCCGACGGCGAGATGATCGCGGTGTGCGGCGCGGCGCTGTTCATCGACCGCGCGCTGTTCGAGCGCCTCGGCGGCTTCGAGGAGAAGTTCTTTTGCTACCTCGAGGACGTCGACCTGTGCCTGCGCGCGCGCCTCGCGGGCGAGCGCGTGCGCCAGTGCGCGAGCGCGGTCGTGCACCACGCCGGCGGCGCGAGCACGGACGGCGGCCGCAGTGCGTTCTCGCTGACGCTCGGTCGACGCAACCTCGTGTGGATGCTGGCCCGCAACCTGCCGTTGCCCTTGTTGCCCGGCGCCCTCGCGGGCAACGCGGTGCTGACGACCTTGCGAGCCGCGATGACCCCGGACGCGCAGCAACGTACGGCGCTCCTGCGTGGTCTCGCCGAAGGCTACGCGGATTTGCTACCCGTCCTGGCCGAGCGACGTCGCATTCAATCCGCACGCCGCGTGGGCACCGTCGAGGTCGCGCGCTGGCTCGAGTGGAATCCGCTGTCGATGCCGTCGCGGCGCGCCAGGGTGCTCAAGGACTGAAAGCAACCGCTTTTGGCTTCTTGCCAAACCCTGCGTCGCGCCCACAAAAAAGCCGGCGACCCGAAGGTCGCCGGCCTGACACACACCCCAAGGACCGAACGTTACTGGCCGAGACGCGCGATGGCCGAGTTCGTGAGGAACTTGTTGTAGACGTCCACACCTTCCGTGTCGAACTGGATGTGGTAACCCGCGGCGATCTGCTTCTCGTTGCGGAAGCGCGTCATGCGGTTCGTCTGGATGTCGTGCGTGTGGCAGTACAGCCACGACCAATCCGGATAACCGTCCTTCGCCTTGATCTCGAGCTTGTCGTTCTTGTACTGGCAGAAGCCCGGCTCGAACTGCTTCCAGATCTGCCCGCGACGGTCGAACGTGTTCAGCGTCGGGAACATCATGTTGCGCGCGTCGACCCACACCTTCTTCTTGCCGACCGGCGCACGCGGATAGCCCGTGGGCTCCGCCTCGAACACGATCGCTTCCGGGATCAGCTCGAAGTAGCAGTCGTAGAACGTCTTGCCCTTCGGACCGCCATGGACCGGCGCGTCCCACGTCGGGTGGTAGCCGCCGAACCAGTTCTTGGAGCTGACCGCGCCGAGGAACGGACCGCGGCTGACGACCTTGTAGTTGCCCCAGGTGAGCATCGGGTCACCGGCCGCCCACGCATCGGACAGGAAGAACGTGACGCCCGGGACCAGCGGCTCGAAGCGCTGGTTGGTGGGGAACTGGCGCACGCGCTTGAACGCCGGGAAGTAGCCGTACAGGTCCGGGAACTTGCGCTGGTCGTAGTACCACACCGACAGGAACGAGGCGCCCTTGTTGTCCTGCGGGGCGGTGAAGAACACCGACTGCAGCCGCAGCTTGTCCTTCATGCCCTGGAACACCGAGCCGTCGTTGCGCACCGTCGTGTTGAGCTCGCACCACACCAGCTCGTGGCGATAGCCGACTTCGCCGTCCGGGTTCAGCGAGTAGAACGGCACCGTGTACTGCGAGTAGTCGTGCCGGCCCCAGTTCAGCGTGAGGTTCGCCTGCACTTCCAGGCCGGTCTTCGCGTCCGGGAACGGCAGGCCGCCGATCCAGGGCTCGCCGACCTTGCCGTCGGTCCAGATGTTGCCGTCGGCGTCGAACTTGGCGCGGCCCTTGTTGGCCAGCGTCTTCTGCAGGTAGGTGTGGTTGAACAG
>DATEDV010000338.1:0-6594 GCA_035281485.1 Candidatus Limnocylindria bacterium
TCGGCAGGTGCGCCACGTGCCGGTAACCATGCCGCGTATAGAAGGAGCGCGCGCGTCGATTCGACGCCGTGACCAGCAGGACGAGGTGACGGGAACCCGACCTGCGCGCGCGTCGTTCGGCTTCCGCGAGCAGAGCCGCGCCCACACCCCGCGACTGCCCGCCCTCCGCGACCAGGAGCAGACGAAGGTAGGCCGACCGGTCCAGCGCACGCGTCACGACGACCCAGGCGAGGCCGACCACAGCGCGTGCCTCCAAGGCGACGAGCAGCTGGTCGCGCGCCCGCAGCGCATCCGTGAGGCTCGCGCGGGCGCCGGCCCGCGTGACGCCATAGCGCCTGAGGAGCGGTGACGCAGCCATGAGCTCGGCCAGCGCGGCGACGTGCGCGGTCCTCGCCGGAGCGATCCTCATCGGCGCTGCGGATCGAGCGCGTCGCGCAGCCCGTCTCCCAGCAGGTTGAACCCGAGGACGGCGATCATGATCGCGAGACCGGGGAAGATCGCGAGGTGCGTCGCGAACTCCAGGTACTGCCGGCCCTCGTTGAGCATCACGCCCCACGAGGGCGCGGTCGGCTGCGCCGAAAGACCGAGGAACGACAGCGCGCCTTCGGTGAGCACCGCCCACGACAGCGCGAGGCTTACCTGCACGACGAGCGTCGACAGCAGGTTCGGCACGATGTGGCGCACCACGATCCGCCCCTGCGTCGCACCGATCGCGCGGGCTGCTTCGACGAAGTCGCGCGCCTTCAGCGCGAGCGTGGGTCCCCTCACGACACGAGCGAAGATCGGCGTGTACACGACCGCGATCGCGAGGATCACGTTGCGCGGATCCGGTCCGAGCGCGGCGACGATCCCCAGTGCCAGAAGGATCGCGGGGAACGCGAAGAACACGTCCATGACGCGGCCGATCACCAGATCGGCGACGCCGCCGAGATAGCCGGAGACGAGACCGAGGACGCCTCCGACGATGGTCGCGGCCGCGACGGACAGCACGGCGACCTGGATCGACAGGCGCGCGCCGTAGAGGATGCGGCTCAGCAGATCGCGACCGAACGCATCCGTGCCCAGCGGGAAGTCCGCGGACGGTCCGGCCAGCCGGAGCGTCGACGGCAGCAGCGGGTCCCGCAGCGGCAGCAGCGTCACCGTGAGCGCGACGGCCGCGTAGAGGATCACCATCGCGAGCCCGAGCAGCGCGACAGGTTCCCGCGCGACCCTGGCGGCCATCCCGGCGAGCCCGGACCCGCGGGCCGCCGCGCCGCTACGCGAGGCGGATTCGGGGATCCAGGTAGCCATACAGAAGGTCCACTGCGATGTTCACCACCACGAAGAGGATGGCGATGACGAGCACGCCGCCCTGCACCAGGGCGTAGTCGCGCTGGACGATCGCGGTGAGAAGCATCCGGCCGATGCCGGGGATGGAGAAGATCTCCTCGACGACGACCGCGCCGCCGAGGAGCTGCCCCACCTGGATGCCCAGGAGCGTGACGACCACGATGAGGCCGTTCTTCAGCACGTGACGCCGGATGACGAGCCGCCGTCGCAGGCCCTTGGCGTTCGCCGTCCGCACGTAGTCCGCGTCGAGCACGTCGAGCATCGCCGATCGCGTCATGCGCATCGTGGCCGCGGCGAGCGCGACGCCCAGCGTTATGGCGGGGAACATCATCATGCTCAGGTTGGACAGGGGATCCCGCGCGAAGTCGACGTAGCCCCCGGTGTTCGGTAGCCACCGCAGGTACAGCGAGAAGAGCACGATGATCAGCGTGCCCAGCCAGAAGCTCGGCAGCGACAGGCCGATGAGCCCGCCGATGCGTGTCGCGACGTCGAGGCGTGTGCGTGGCCGCATCGCGGAGAGCAGGCCGAGCGGGATGCCGATCGCGATCGCGATGAGCGCGGCGGCCGCGGCGAGCTCGAGCGTCGCGGGGAGACGCTCGGCGATCTCGACGAAGACCGGGCGCCCCGTGCGGATCGAGTAGCCGGCGTCGCCGCGCAGCAGCGAGCTCACCCAGTTCCAGTACTGCACCGGCAGGGGTTGATCGAGGCCAAAGTACGCGCGCAGGCTGGCGAGCTGCTCGGGGGTCAGCGCGGTCGATGTACCCAGTCGCGCGGCGATCGCGTCACCGGGGATCAGCCGGATGAACAGGAACGTGAGCACCGAGACACCGAACAGCGTGGGGACGGCGCCGAGGAGCCGTACCGCGAGATACCGGAACACGGATCAGGCCGGCGGCGGGAAGCACACGCTTCCCGCCGCGCTCCCCTCTATTTGTCGAGCCAGGCCTGCCGCAGGTACACCAGCGAGCCGTTCGGGAGGTGCGTGAAGCCCTTCGTCGTCGGCAGCGTCGCGTTGTAGTCGCGGCCGACGTAGAGCCACACGAACGGCACGCCGTTCACGAGCTCCTTCTGCGCCGTCGTGTAGAGCTCCTTGCGCTTCGCGGTGTCGGTCGTCGCGCGGGCCTCCTTGAGCGCATTGCTCGAGATCGGGTTCTTGTAGCTCGTGACGAAGTTGAGGTTCCCGTCGTCGGTGAAGTAGCGGAACACGTAGAAGTCGGGGTCGGGGCCGCCGCCGTTGAGACCCGGCGCGGCGTCGAAGTCGGCCTTGAGCCAGCGATCGACCCACTGGGTGAACTCCAGCGTCTGGATCTGCATCGTGATGCCGACCTCGGCCAGCTGCGCCTGCACGAGCTGCGCGATGTCCTTCGCGTACGCGGGCTCGGTGGTCTGCGTCAGCATCGTGAAGGAGACGGGCCCCACGCCGGCTTCCTGCAGCAGCTGCTTGGCCTTGGCGACATCCCGCGTGTACAGCGGGTACTGCGACGTCGGCAGCGCGTAGTTCGCGAGCGCCGGCGCGATCGGCCCGGTGATCTCGCCCTCGCCGAACGCGACGGCGTCGATGATCGCCCTGCGGTCGATCGCGTACGCGATCGCCTGACGCACCTTCAGGTTGTCGAGCGGCGGACGCTTCGTATTGAGGAACAGCAGGTTGTAGCTGAGGCTCGGTTTCGCGGAAAGCACGACACCGGATTCCGTCCGCAGGGTCCGCGCGACCTTGGCGTCGACGATGATCCCCATGTCCGCGGCCTTTGTACGCAGTGCGGCCGTGATCCCGGTCTCGTCGGGAATGACGTTGATGCGCACGCCGTCGAGATAGGGCTGGCCCGAGACGTAATAGCTCTTGTTCGCCTCGAAGCGCATGAAGTTGTCCGGGACCCACTCGACGAGGCGGAACGGGCCGCTGCCGATCGCGGTCTCCTTCTTCGAGAGGTCCGCGTTCGCCTCGCCGATCTTCTTCGAGATGATGCCGGTATTCGGGTGCGTCATGTACGCGACGAGCGCGGCGTTCGGCGTCTTCAGGTCGAACACGACCGTGGAGTCATCCGGCGCGCTCACCGCCGCGACGTCACCGAAGAACGAGCGCGCCACCGAAGCGTTCTTCGGATCGATGATGCGGTCGAAGGTGTACTTCACGTCCGCGCTCGTGAGCGGGTCGCCGTTGTGGAACTTCACGCCGCTGCGTAGCTTGACCGTGACCTTCTTCCCGTCGCTCGACACCGTCGGGGCCGACTCGGCGAGATCCGGCTGGACGCCCAGGTTCTCATCGAGCCGCATCAGGTAGCTGTACACGAGCTCGAAGACGCGGATGGAGGTGAACGCGGGCACCTTGTGCGGGTCGAGGTTCGTCACCTCGCCGGCACGCGCGAGGATGAGCGTGCCGCCCTTCTTCGGCCCGCCGGCTTGACCGGTCGCGGTCGCGCCCGGCGCGGTCGTACTGGGCGCGCACGCTGACAGGACGAGGGCCACGATGAGGATGGACGCCCCAACGAGATTCAGTCGACGCGACATCACACGGACCTCCCCCCGAAGTGCCAGATGGCACAGTAGCACCGTGGTCCGCCTGATCGAGGTCAGCCACCGCATCACGGCCGGCATGAAGACCTACCCCGGTCTTCCGGAGCCCACCGTCGACCTCGTCGTCGACTACGAGTCATCGCGTGAGCGGTACGGAGGCAAGGCCGAGTTCCTCATCGCGTCGTTGCATCTGTGCGGCAACACCGGCACGTACGTCGACTCGCCGCATCATCGCTACCGCGGCGGCGCCGACCTCGCCGAGCTTCCGCTCGAGCGCCTCGCGCACGTTCCGGCGGTCGTCATCGACGCGACGCGTGCCGGCCGCGCGATCGGACCGGAGGCGTTCGCCGGCGGCGAGCTGGCCGGAAAGGCGGTCCTCGTGCGTACCGAGCACTCGCGGAACTGGGGCAGCGAGGCGTACTTCACCGAGCACCCGTTCCTCACCGCCGAGAGCGCGGACCTGCTCGTGCGCGAGCGCGCCGTGTTCGTGGGCATCGATTCGCTCAACATCGACGACACCGCCGACCTCGCTCGGCCGGCGCACAGCAAGCTGCTGGGCGCCGGCATACCGGTCTGCGAGCACCTGACGAACCTCGCCGCCGCGGCCGGCGGTGGGCGGCTGCACGCGGTTCCGATCGCGTGGGTCGGCGGCGCGACCTTCCCGGTGCGCGCCTACGTGGTGGCGGAGTAGCGCGGCCCTGCCGACCTGTATCAGGGGGGCCGCGACCTCAACCCTCGGGTGGCGGATACAGGGCTGGACCCTCGGGGTCGTAGACGACGAGACCATGTCGCCTGGCGAGAGCGACGACCCGCTCGATGTCGGCGTCCTTCGCGCGCGAAGAGAAATCGAGCTCGACGAATCGCTCGGAGGGCGTCGGCATGACGCTCCAGGGAGATCGCTTCGGATCAGCGGCGATGGTGGGGAATTCGTCCAGCAACTCCCGCACGAACGCAACGAGGGCCGGCGTGGCGTCGAAAGTCGTGTCCGAAGGACGCTTGATCAGCTCACCCGCCTCCCTCGCACTGTCAGGCACGGGCGATCCCCAGACCAGGAGCGTGTAGCTCACATACCTATGGGATGCCAGACGGTCTTCAGCTCGAGGAAGGCCGCGATGTCGTACGGGCTCTGCCCGTCCGCCTTGGCGCGCACGACACGCTTCACGTTCTCCGCGCCGAGCCGTTCGAGCTCCGCGACGTCGCCGTCGCCGCCCGTGAGATCGAGCGCCGCGACATCCATGTGTGACGCGAGATGCGGCGCGAGCTCCGAACGCAGACCGGTGAGGATGTTCACCACGCCCGCGGGCACGTCGGCCGTCGCGAGGCACTCGGCCAGCTCGATCGCGACCAGCGGGAGCTTCTCCGACGCGATGACCACCGCGGTGTTCCCGCCGACGATCACCGGCGCGAGGCGCGACACCAGCCCGAGGAGCGGCGGCTCCGGCGCGAGGATGCCCGTGACACCCGTCGGCTCCGGGATCGTGAAGTTGAAGTACGGACCGGCGACAGGGTTGGCGCTGCCGACCACCTGGGCGAGCTTGTCCGCCCAGCCGGCGTACCAGACGACGCGATCGATCGCGCGATCGACCTCGTCCTTCCGCGACGACAGCGAGGCGAGCTCGCTCCGGCGGAGCTCCATCATCTCGGCGATCCGGTACACGACCTGTCCTCTGTTGTACGCCGTCGCCTTGGCCCAGCCGGCGCCGGCCTGACGCGCGATGCGCACGGCGTCGCGAAGGTCCTTGCGCGACGCGCGCGCGACGTTGGCGCCCTGCGCGGTGTAGGTGCGGCCGGACTCGGAGCGCGGGAACGCGCCGCCGATGAAGAGCTTGTAGGTCTTCTGCACCGGGAGCCGGCTCATGTCCCGCCGTCCAGCGCGACGTAGGCCTCGAGGCCGTGGCGCCCGCCCTCACGGCCGAAGCCCGACTCCTTATATCCGCCGAACGGCGAGGCCGGATCGAAGCGGTTGTAGGTGTTCGCCCAGACGACGCCCGCGCGGAGGCGCTGCGCCACCGCGAGGATCCGCGACCCCTTCTCCGTCCAGACACCCGCGGACAGCCCATACGGGGTGTTGTTCGCTTTTTCGATCGCCTCCTCCGGCGTGCGGAACGTCAGCACGGACAGCACCGGGCCGAAGATCTCCTCCTGTGCGATCCGGTACGACTGCGCGACGTTCGTGAAGACCGTCGGCACGAACCAGTAGCCGCGCTCCGGCAGCTTGCACGGAGGCTGGTAGAGCTCCGCGCCTTCATCGATGCCCGACTGCACCAGCGACGCGATCTTCTCGAGCTGCTGCTTGGAGTTGATCGCGCCCACGTCGGTGTTCTTGTCGAGCGGATCGCCCACCCGCAGCGTGCGCATGCGACGCTTCAGCTTCGCGATCGTGGCGTCGTAGATCGACTCCTGGACGAAGAGGCGCGAGCCCGCGCAGCAGACGTGGCCCTGGTTGAAGTAGATGCCGTCGACGATTCCCTCCACCGCCTGGTCGAGCGGCGCGTCGTCGAAGATGATGTTGGCGGCCTTCCCGCCGAGCTCGAGGGTGAGGCGCTTGCCGGTGCCGGCGAGCGTGCGCTGGATGGCCTTCCCCACCTCGGTCGAACCGGTGAACGCGATCTTGTCGACGCCGGGATGCGAGACGATCTCGGCGCCGGTGCGGCCGTCGCCGGTGACGATATTGACCGCACCCGGCGGCACCTCCGCCTGCCGGAGCACGTCGCAGAAGAGCAGGGCGCTGAGCGGCGTCGTCTCGGCCGG
>DATEDV010000339.1:0-3657 GCA_035281485.1 Candidatus Limnocylindria bacterium
GGTGAGATGGGCACGATCGTCCCGAAGGCGAGCGTGAACGCGATACGGAGCGGCTATCCGTTCAACCTCACGAGCGCGCCGCAGATCGCCGCGTTGTACGTGGACACGCGGATCCTGCCCGGCGCAAATCCGATGGATGTCCGCGACGAGCTGCGCAGCGTCCTACGGAAGGCTGGGATCGAGGGCACCGTCGAGCTCTTCCTCTACCGTCCCGGCTTCGAGGCGAAAGGCGCCGAGCGTCTCATCGACACGATCAAACGCTGCCATGCGCAGACGTTCTCGACACCGCCCGCGATCGTCGCCGATGCCGTCACCAGCATGTGGCGCGACACGAACGCCTTCAACGAGCTCGGCATCCCGGCGATCAGCTACGCGCCGCGTGCGCAGTCGCACGCGGCGACGAAGTCGTTCAAGCTGAAGGACCTCACCGACGCCGCGCTGGTCTACGCGCGTCTCGCGATGGATCTCTGCGACCAAGACCGCCCGCGTAACGTGCCGCTCGGCGCGCACCTCAACCGCGACATCGCGGGCCGTGCGGCCGTGACGCCCAGTCGCGGTTGAGCTCGATGTGACTGTGTCGACGGTCTCCTCGGTGTTCAGAGCTCGGAGGCCGCTGGGATTCAGCGCTCCGAGAAGACCAGGCTCTTCACGACGACTGGGACCACCGACTTCTCCGGCATGACCGCGCCGAGGTCGATGAAGTCGAGGTCCGAGAGCGCGATCTGATCGACGCAGATCACGGGCTGAGGCACGCCGAGCTCATCGCGCAGCATCTGGCCCACGATGCCGGCGACGTCGGCGTCCAGCACGACGGCGAGCGCGGCCCGCGGCGCAAGCAGCGAGCGCGTCCCGTCGGCGATCCCCTCACAGAGCTGCCGTAATGCCGAGTACGCGGGGCCGTGACGCCAGCGGACCGCGAGCGCGAAGCGGCCGTCTTCGCGGTCGAGGCGACTCACCCCGCGGCGGATCTCGTCGGCGATCGCGCCCGCGTCGGGAGCGGCCGGGCGCACCGCGACGGCGGCCAGATCGCGGAGCGGGAGCAGGCTGGGATCGCTGAGGAAGAGCGTGTCGCCGCTCACCTGAACGCTGTACTGCGACGCCCCGATGCACGTCGCGCGTATCGATTCCACTGGCCGCAGCACCTGGAACGCGTCGAGGCGACGAACGATGGCGCGTCCCAGTCTCCGGCCGAGATCGCCGAACTCGCGGTCCTGCCAGCCGTAGACGTACTCGCCGACGCCGCCGGAGAACACCAGCGTGTGGAACGGGCCGCGCTCGACGAGCGGTTCGGTGAGCCAGAGGCCGGCGTCGTCGAGCGCGCTGCCGAGCGGCACGCGTAGGGCGAGGTCGGCGATGCGCTCGGCGACGGCGTCGAGAATGCGCTCGTCGCGCTCGTCGCCGGGCACGGCGTGCACGCCGACCTCCGCCGCAACGCGCGCACCCGCCGGCGTTACCGCGCGGATCCGTCCGTCTTCCCATGAGACGAGCCGCGCGCCGATGTCGAGCGCGGCGGTCTCCTCCACGCGACCGTCGCGACACACCGCGAGCTTCGTCGTGCCGCCGCCGATGTCCACGTTGAGCACGAGCGGCGTCGCGGGGTCGCGCGAGAGCGCGACCGCGCCCGAGCCGTGCGCGGCGAGCAGGCTCTCGAGATGGTGCCCCGCCGTCGCGCAGACGAACTTTCCGGCCTGGCCGCTGAACAGCTGCACGATCGCCGCGGCGTTCTCCTTCCGCGCTGCCTCGCCGGTCGTGATCACGGCGCCGGTGTCGATGTCCTCCGGCTTCCAGCCCGCCTCGGCGTATGAGCGCTCGATGAATTTCGCCAGCGCATCCGTGTCGATGCGCTTCTCGGATACGTACGGCGTGAGCATCACGTCGGAGCGATGGATGACCTTCCGCTCCACGACGACGTAGGCGCTCGAGAGACGGATGCCCTGACGCTCCAGGCCGAGCTCGGAGAAGATGAGGTGCGACGTCGTCGTGCCGATGTCGATGCCGACCGTCCGAAGGCGCAGCCGCTCGCTCGCGACGTTGCCGGCGTCGTCGTGCTCGTCGTGCCCGAGGTCGCCATGTTCGTGATGGCCGTGCGCGTGATGCGCGTCGCCGGGTGGCGTGGCTTTAGACGCGGACGTTGAACTCGTCCATCTTCACCTGGACGCCGCGCGCGGCGCACCGCTCGACGTACGTGCGATGGATCACCGGATCCTGGTCCTGGTATTCGATCTGGTTGCCGCCCTCGTTCACGTCCTTGTCGACGCCCTGGTTGTCGAGGTACTCCGCCAGCTTCCACTTGTTGCCGCCCCAGCGGATCGCGAGGTACCGCGCCGGCTCGGCGCCGGTGTTGAAGTGCTGGTGCCACCAGCGTCCCGGCGGGACGAAGAGCGTCCCGGCCTTCCAGTTCACCTCGGTCCACTTGTCGCTGCCGGCGTCGGCGTCGCCGGGCCACATGTACGAGTAGCCCTCGCCGCCCAGGAGGATCACGTGGTAGCCGGGCCCGTGACGGTGGCACTTCTTGTACGTGCCGACCGGGAACTCCGAGACGTGCGAGACCATCGTGTTGTTGGCGAACTCGAAGCGGATGTTCTTCCCGCCCGCGCCGCGCTCGAGCCAGTCCTTCAGCTGGAACCGGCGCACATCGGCGACGAAGTTCGTCTCCCACACGCGACCGGTGTAGAGCGTGCCCGCGCCGTCGAAGTACTCCTTCCGTCCGTCGTAGCGGTCGGTGAAGACGTACGGGACGCCGAAGATGAACTCGGTGTTGTGAAGGAGATTCATCATGATCGGCATCGTCGTCACGGCGATCAGGCGTGCGGGCAGCGAGCCGGATCCGTTGTGGAGGCGGTGCAGCGTGTTCAGCGGTACCGAGAAGAGGCTGCCCTCCTGCCACTCGAAGCTCGCCGGCGTCTCGCCCTCGTTCCACACCTCGCACGTGCCGCGACCGTTCAGCACGAAGAAGTACTCCTCGAACAGGTGCTTCTCCGGTGCGCTCGACTTCCCCGGATCGAGCTCGATGAGGTACGCGTTGTCGGTGTCCTCGGCGCCGATGAGGCGGATGTACGCGCCGCGCGCGTCGAGCCGGGCCCACTTTCCCAGCTCGGCCGTGCGCAGATCCTGGACGGCCGCGCCGGTGTAGACCGGGATGCCCTCCGTCTCGAGGAAGAGCTCGTACGCGCCGCGTCCCCAGAACGACGGACGCTTCTGCTCCTTACTGGTGGCCGGGCTCGTGTCGCTCATCTTCGTACCTCTCGCACACGCGTTGTCATTGCGCCTGTAGGGGGGCATCCATCGTACGCCGATGAAATAATCGTCGCCCCGAGGAGGCGCGTCGTGCAGCAGGACTTCGCGAGGACCATCCGTGTCGATGCCAGCCCCGACGATGTATGGAACGCGCTGCTCGATGTCCGCCGGGTCGCCTCGTGGCTCTCGATCGTGCGCGATGTCCGCGAAGTCGCGCCGTCGCGCGATTACACCGCGATGCTCGAGGACCGTGTCGGACCGTTCGCGATGCGCGCCGACCTGAGCCTCACGGTCGAGACCGACCGGCCGCGCATGCGCGTCAGCGCATCGGGCGAGGACCGTCAGGTCGCGTCGCGGATCGCGGCCACGATCGAGCTCGTGGCGGAGCCCGACGGCGAAGGCACGTCGCTCGGCGTGACC
>DATEDV010000340.1:0-13382 GCA_035281485.1 Candidatus Limnocylindria bacterium
ACCCGCCGAGCGACCGTGACGTCCAGGCGCTGTACGCCGCCGCACCGGCCGCCGCCGGTCTCGACCCGAAGGAGGCGGTGCAGGGCTTCATCGCGACGTACTTCCTGATCCTCTTCATGCTCATCCCGACGGTCGTCCCGCTGACGATGGCGATCTTCTCGGTGATCGGCGAGAAGACAGCTCGCACGCTCGAGCCGCTCCTCGCGACGCCCGTCGGCGTCGGCGAGCTGCTCCTCGCGAAGAGCCTCGCATCGACGGTCCCCTCGGTGATCGTCACGTGGCTCGCGTACGGCATCTACCTGCTGTCGGTGTCCGCGCTCGGTAGCCAGGCGGCGGTGCGCGCGGTCACCGCACCGCGCTGGGTGCTCGCCATCCTCGTGATGGTGCCGCTGCTCACGATGCTCTCGGTGAACCTGGGCATCCTGATCTCGACGCGGGTCAACGATGTTCGGGTGGCGCAGCAGATCGGCGGCCTCATCGTCGTACCGGTCGTGGGGCTCGGCATCGCGCAGGTGACCGGCCGTGTCGTGCTCGACAACCAGGCGTTCGTGGGATTCACGGCGATCCTCGTGCTGCTCGACGCCGCCGTGTTCCTCTTCGCGAAGCTGGCCTTCCAGCGGGAGAACATCCTCGCCCGCTGGCGCTGAGCGGGCCCCCGCTCAACAGAAGCGCCTGCCCGTCCGTCAACAGGGCGTCAACAGAGACCGCTTGACCCCTTGCTCGCCGTGCGACACTGTCGCCAGGCGGCGCGTGCCGCGAAACGAGGTGGGAAGTGGCTGGAGCAGTCATCCGGTTCGTGTGCCGGAACAACGCTCACCGGCGCATGACCAGCGACGTGTCCAACCCCGTGACGCTCCACGGACAGGAGTGGGCCTTCTGTCCGGCGGGCGTGGCCGAAGATCACACGTGGGAGCGCATCGAAGGCGCCACGCTCGCGGAGCTGCGCCTTCGCGCGGTGGAGACGACCGCCCACATCTGACCTCGCCGCGTCGGATCGGTAACGGCGTCGCGACGGTGTGAGCACAGGTGTGGGAATTGCATCCGGGGAGCAAGCATGGGGTTGACCGCGCAGATCGAACGCGTCTGTACCGCGCATCCGCGGCCCGACGGAGTCGGTCCGCACATCACCATCGTCGATGGCGCGTGGGCGTTCTGCGCTGGGCGCGGCACGGACGCTCACGAGTGGCGGCGGATCGAGCCGACGCGCCTCCAGTTCCTCGGCGACCCGGCCAGGGTCCAGGAGTCACCGGCGACCTGACCGCGTGAGTCGGCCGACGTCGGCCTAGCGTGCGGCCTGCAGCGCCTCCCGACCCAGACGCAGCATCTCCCGGTACCCCGCCGTCGTGTCGTCCTCATACCCCATCAGGTGAAGCGCACCGTGCGCGGCGAGGAAGGCGACCTCCCGCGCGACCGGCCAGCGCCGCCGTTCCGCCTGCCGCGCGGCCTGTGCGCCGCTGATCACGACGTCACCCAGCTCGAGCGTGCCGTCGGCCTCACGCCGCAGCGCGTTCGCCGCCGCCGCGCCCTTCACGCCGCGTCGCAGCGACTGCCCGAACGAGAGCACGTCCGTGGTGCGGTCCTTGCGCCGGTAGCGGCGGTTCAGCGCGCGCATCGCGTCGTCGTCGACGAACGCGAGCACCAGCTCGGCATCCTTCGTGACGCCGAACGGACGGAGCGCGGCGCGTACCGCTCTGCGGGCCGGCGCGAGATCGCACGGCGGGTCGCCCCGGACCGCGATCTTCAGCGGTCGGACGCCGCCTTCGGGATGCGCGTGATCCGGTCCTCCGGATACGGGATGCGCTCGTGATACACGCCGAGGAGCAGCTCGCAGAACGCTTCCTTGATCTGCTGGATGTCGCGGAGCGTGAGGTCGCACTCGTCGAGCTGACCTTCGGCCAGACGCTCGCTCACGATCTTTTCGACCATGGCGCGGATCGTCTCGGGCTTTTTCTCCGCGAGCGAGCGGACCGAAGCCTCGGTCCCGTCCGCGAGCATCACGATCCCGGCCTCCTTGGTGCGCGGGCGCGGACCGGGATAGTGGAACGCCGTCTCGTCGGGGTTCTGCCCGCGCTGCTGCGCGAGCTGGAAGAAGTACTTCACGACCGCGGTGCCGTGGTGCGCCGGGATCATCTCGCGGATCATCGGCGGAAGGTGGTAACGGTCCGCGAGCGATAGTCCGTCGCGGATGTGCGCCGCGACGATGCCGGCGGATACGAGCGGATCGAGCTCGTCGTGCGGGTTCACGCCGCCCTGCTGGTTCTCGATGAACGCCGACGGGTTCCTCATCTTGCCGATGTCGTGGTAGTAGGCGCCGACGCGCGCGACGAGCGGATCCGCACCGATGACCTCGGCCGCGCGCTCTGCGAGGTTGGCGACGAGCAGCGAGTGGTGATACGTGCCCGGCGTGCGCAGCAGCAGCTGACGCAGCAGCGGATGGTTGGGGTCGGCGAGCTCCCGCAGCTCGAACACCGTGGTGATGCGGAACAGGTGACCGAAGATCGCCATGCCGGCGAACGCGAGCAGGCCCGAGCCGGCGCCGCTCACAAGGGCGGCCACGGCGAGCTGTGCCGCGCCGACCGGATCGGTGGTCTTGCCCACCAGAGAGAAGGCGAGGACGACGCCGAGGTTGCCCAGCGCGACCGAACCCGCACCGGCCATGAACTCGCGCGCGGTCGTCGCGCGGCGAACGGCGGCCATCCCGAGCAGGGCCGGCACGAGCGCGTACGCGACGAGCTCGACCTGGCCCGAGAGGATGCCGACATGCAGCGCGCCGGCGATCTGCGTCGCGAGCGCGGTCCGCCCGCCGACGAGCACCGTGATGATCATCGCGACGGCCGCGAACGGCAGGAAGTAGATGAGGAGCGTGGAACCCGGGATCAGCGCGCGCGCCGTCACCGTGACGGCGAGCAGCGAGAACATGACGAGGATCATCTTGCGGTCGTCGTTCCAGGCCTCCGTCGCGTAGCGCTCGACGAAGAGCGCGAGCACCGCCGCGACCAGGACCGCCCACACCGTCAGACCGACCGCGCCAGGCCAGTCGATGCCGGTATTCACCAGACCGAGCACGCGGAGCTTCTCGACGTCGAGCTCGCTCACGACGGTGCCCTCGCGCACCACGACCTCGCCGGCCAGCACCTGCACTTGGACGTCCGCGACGCCCGCGCGCGCCACCTGTTGAGCGGTGGCGGTCTGGATCTCGTCGAGCGCGACGTCGGAGTCGACGAACTGGCGCACCAGCTCGCTGCCCACGAGCTTCTGCCGATCGGTCCAGTTCGGTGGCAGCGCCGTCGCGGACGCCTCCTTCGCGCCCTCGAGCTGGTCCGGTCGGATGCCGGGCTGGTACAGCGTGCGGAGCGCGTTGTCGACCTCCTTCGAGACGGCATCCCACTCGGCCGCGGTCATGTCGACGATGAGCGGCGCGACCTGCGGGCTGATCGCGGCTTCACTGAGTCGCGTGAGCGTGGTGATGCGCTGCTCGCGTGTCTGCGCCGCGTCGGCGCGAACACGCCCGATCGCGGCCACGGCCTGTCCGAGCCGATCGCGCGAGCTCGCGACGACCGCCGGGTTCCGCGTGTACACCTTGGCCACCGACGCGGCCGCGCGCTGGCGCTCGGCCTCGGTGAGCGCCTCCGACACGAACGCCACGGAGCGCGGCGCGCGCACCTGGCGGTCGGCGAGCGTGCCGACCTCGTAACCGACGGTCGCGGGCGGCGAGAGCAGCAGCGCGATCGCCGTCAGGAGACCGGTCACGATCACGAACACGTACATGCGCGCCGTGGGCGCGCCCATGAAGCCACGCACCGCCGCGGGCAGCTGCTGGATCCGGCGTCCGGTCGGCAGGCGGATCATTGCTTTTCGTACCGATCGTACGCCCGGACTATCCGCGCAACGAGCTCGTGACGCACGACGTCGCGCTCGTCGAAGTCGACGAAGGCGATGCCCTCGACCTCGCGGAGGATCTCGCGCGCGACGACCAGCCCGGAGCGCTGGTCCTTCTCGAGGTCCACCTGAGTGATGTCCCCGGTCACGACCGCCTGCGATCCATACCCCAGACGCGTGAGGAACATCTTCATCTGCGCCGGCGTCGCGTTCTGCGCCTCATCCAGGATGATGAACGCTTCATTAAGCGTCCGACCACGCATGAAGGCCAGTGGCGCGACTTCGATCTCGCCGCGCTCCATCGCGCGCGTGAAACGCTCGGGCGGCATGAGCTCGTACAACGCGTCGTACAGCGGACGCAGATATGGATCGATCTTCTCCGTCAGATCCCCCGGCAGAAAACCCAGCCTCTCTCCCGCCTCGACGGCCGGTCGCGTGAGGATGAGTCGCGCCACTTTCCTGTCGCGCAGCGCGGACACACCCATCGCGACGGCCAAATAGCTCTTCCCCGTACCCGCGACGCCTGTGGCGAACACGAGATCGTGATTGCGGATCGCATCGATATATCGGCGCTGGTTCGCCGACTGCGGCGTGATGCGCTTGCCCCGGACGGTCGTTGCGACGACCTCGCGCAGTTGCTCGGGCGCGCCGACGGGCGCGTCCTTCGCCTCGCCGATGAGCCGCTCGAGCGCGGGCTTCCGGAGGTTCTCGTCGCGGTCCGACAGCGTGCGCATCGCTCCGACCAGCTCGCCGACGCGCGCGACGTTCGCGGGGTCGCCGGTGATGCGAAGCTCGGCGCCGCGCGAGACGATCTTGACCGCGAATTCGCGCTCGATGCGATCGATGTTCGTGTCGTTGTTCCCCGTCACGAACATCATCTCGTCGGGATCGGGTATGAGGATCGTGATCTGCGCGGGGGCGCTCACGAGGGAGCCTTCTCCTTCAGCATCGCGCCGACCAGGCCCGCGACCTTCTTGCCATCGGCGCGGTCCTTCGTCTGTGCGAGCACCTTCGGCATGACCTTGCCCATGTCCCGCGGACCGGCCGCACCCGTCTCGGCGATCGCGCGCTCCACGATCGCGCGCAGCTCCGCGTCGGACATCTGCGACGGCAGATACGTCTGGATGACCGCGAGCTCCTGCTCCTCTTTCGCGACGAGCTCGGGCCGGTCGCCCTTCCGGAACGCGTCGATGGAGTCGCGGCGCATCTTCGCCTGCTTCTGCAGCACTTCCTGCACGCCGACATCGTCGAGCTCGGATGGACGATGCTCCGCGATGTACGCCTGACGCGCCGATTCGTCCATTCCTTCGGCGATCAGCCGATCGATCGCCGCCTGAAGGCGGTCGACGCCCTCGCGTTGCACGGCGGCCAGCAGGAACCGGAGCGTGTCACGGCGTGACGTGTCGCCCGATTTCATGGCGGCCCGAAGATCGCTCTCGAGCCTCTGCTTCATAGGGGATGCGACGGCGGGGCTCTCCGAACTAGCGCTTGCGCCGCTTTGCTTCCTTGCGCTTGCGGCGTGCGGCGGGGCGCTCGTAGAACTCACGGCGGCGGGCTTCGGCGAGGATGCCGGCCTGCTGGATCTTCTTGTTGAATCGGCGGAGGGCGGCCTCGAACGACTCGCCATCGCCAACGATCACTTCAGACAACGGTCCTTGGATCACCCGCCCTTCGGTCGTATGAGACTGGCTGCCAGAGACAGAACGCCGGCCCCCAGATGGGGCCGACAGGCGTCATCATATCGGGCGCACCGCCTGGCCGGCGGCGTTTTTCTTCCGCCATTTCGGCACCTCGCCGGCGGTGCTTCGCGCGAAAGATGCGCGCTACTTTATCAGCCAGGCGGCCAGGCGAACTCGCGTCCTCCGAGAACGTGGAGATGCAGGTGCCAGACGCTCTGGCCGGCGCGATCGCCGTTGTTCACGACGAGCCGGAAATTGTCGCCCACCCCGCCCTGCGCGGCCACGCGCCGGACCACCTGAAGCAGCCGGCCGCCGAGCGTCTCGTCGTCGAGGTCCGAGAGCTTCGCGACGTGCGCGCGCGGCACGACGAGGACGTGGAACGGCGCGCGCGGGTAGACGTCGTTCACGGCCATGACGTCGTCGTCCTCGTAGACGACGGTGGCGGGGAGCTTCCTGGCCACGATGCGACAGAACAGGCAGTCGTCCACGCACCCCAGAGAATAGCCGCGTGAGCGTCGCCGCCATGATCGTCACCTACCTGCTGTGCTCGATCTCGTTCCCCTACTGGATCGGCCGGGCGTACGGCGTCGACCTCCGTTCCGTCGGTGAGCGCAAGCTCGGCGGCGGGAATCTCAAGAAGAGCGTCGGACTCGTACCGGGCATCGTCGGGGGGACGCTCGACGGCGCCAAGGGCTTTTTCGCCGTCGTCGGCGTGCGCGCGCTCGATCTCCCGCTCGAGGCGCAGCTCGCGTGCGGCGTTGCGGCGCTCGTCGGCCAGATGTGGCCGGTGTTCCATCAGTTCGATGGCGGGCGCGCGAACGCGACGGGCTGGGGGTTCGCGCTCGCGGCGGACCCGATCGCCGCGGTGATCATGGGCGTGCCGCTGTACCTCGGTCTGGCCGCCATCCGATTCGTCCAGCCGCGCCCCACACGCCTGCTTCCTCTCGCCAGCATCCTCTCGTTCGCGATCTTTCCAGCCGTCATCTGGGAACAGGAAGGCATGACGCCCACGGTCGTGGCCGGTCTGGTCATGCTCGCGCTGATCCTCGTGCGCCGTCTCACGGCGGGACTGCGGGAGGATCTCGCGACTGGTGCGCCGCTCGCGCGCGTACTAGCCAACCGAGCGATGTACGACCGGAGCGAGCTTCAGGAGCGCGGCATCGTCGCGATCTGACGGGGAGGAGCCGGCTCCGGCATCGCGCATGCTCTGGCGCAAGGTGTGCCGCCGATCGATGGTTTCTATCCCCTGGTCTCACTCGCGGCGTTCCTGTCGGGCGGCTGCTTCGGGTTTTACGCCGCCTGGCGCGGATACGCGCGACGGCGGGGCGTGATCCACGAGCTTCCCCGCAAGCGGCGCAAGTGGAGCGAGGTGCTCAGGTGGGCGGCCTAGTTCGATTCCCGCGCGCCGGCGCGCGGCGCGGCGAGGACTGGCAGGATCGCGAGAGCTCCCCCCAGGTCAAGCGACCGGTCGCGACGCTCGTCACGTGGAGCGAGCTGAAGACGCTGCACGACGGTGACGACAACGGCGACGGGGGAGGCCGCGCGGCCTAACCCTGCAGGCGGTCCATGACGAGCACGACCGCCGCGATCGCAGCGGTCTCACTCCGAAGATTGCGAGCGCCGAGCGACACCGTGACGGCGCCGCGCGCGCGCGCGAGCGCGATCTCGTCGTCGGCGATCCCGCCCTCGGGACCGATCACCAGGGACACCGCACGGGCGGACTGAGGCAGCGCGTCCCGTAGCCGGACACGACGCTCGCCTTCCCACGCGACGAACACGGGGGATGCCAGCGCGCCGAATAGCTCCTGCCAGGACAGCGCGCGCTCGATCGGCGGCACGCGGCCGCGTCGAGCGGTCTCCGCCGCCTCGCGCGCGATGCGATCCCAGCGCGCGCGCTTCGCCTCGCTCAGGCTCCGCACCACCGAGCGTGCGCTCGTGAACGGCACGATGCGCGAGACGCCCAGCTGCGTCACGGCCTCGACGACCTCCTCATCGCGATCGCCGCGAAGGATCGGAAGCGCCAGCGTGAGGCTGAGCGTGGGCTCCGCGGCGGCGAAGCCGCGCTCGCGCACGACGGCGTCGACCGAGGACGGCTTAACGCTCTCGAGCCTCACCACGGCCTCCGCTCCGTCCGCCACGAGGGCGATCTCATCGCCGACGCGCAGCCGCAGGACGGTCGCGATCTGACGCGCCTGCGCGCCGGTGAGCGTCACGCGGTCGGCGTGGAGGCTCCCCGGCGGCACGAAGAAGCGATGCACTAGCGACGCAGCGCCAGGGCGACCCAGTCGTCGCGCAGCGTGCGGTCGACCAGTCCGAGGCCGACATGCGCGAGCGCCTCGCAGGTCGCGCGCTCGGCAGGAGCGCTGATGCCGGCGACCAGCAGGGTGCCGCCGCCGCTGAGCCGCGCCGCGAGATGCGGGGCGATGCGTTGCAGGACCGGCGACACGATGTTCGCGACGACCACGTCGAATCGTCCAGGGACGTCCGCGGCGCTCCCCTCGCCGACGGGGATCGCGACGCCGTTGCGCACGGCGTTCTCCCGCGCGGCGGCGACGGCGATGGCATCGGTGTCGACGGCCACGACCGGCGAAGCGCCGCGCTTGGCCGCGGCGATCGCGAGGATCCCCGAGCCGGTCCCGACGTCCAACAGGCTCTTTCCTTGCAGCGCGATCGTGGAGAGGGCCTCGAGGCACTGCTGCGTCGTGGGGTGCAGGCCGGTCCCGAACGCCATGCCCGGATCGAGGACGATCTCGATCGCGTCGCCGCCGACGGGATCGGACCACGACGGACGCAGTACGAACGCACCGACGCGGTTGGGAACGAACTCGGCCTTCCAGCTCTCGAGCCAGTCCTCGTCGTCGATCCGGCGCGCGGTGAGCTCGCCGATCGGACCGAGGCCGAAGGCCTGCAGATGCCCGAGGGCGTCGCGGACGTCGGACACCTTCGCGAAGGCGTCGGCATCCTCGACGAGGTACGCCTTGACGGTGTGATCCGTGCCGCCGGCCGGCTCGAGCGGGAGCTCCACCGCGATGCCGTTGTATCCGACGCGCGTGAGGATCTCGCTGACCGCTTCGACGGCCTCGGCGTGCGCCGGAACAGCGATCTCGAGCCAGGCGATCGGCGGCGTCATTCGCCGCCGATGGCGTCCTTGATGCGATCGAAGACACCCCGCGCGTCGTTCTCGTCGTGCTGTGCGGGCTGTCCCTCGATCTCGTGGAGCTGCCGGTAGAGCGCCTTCTGCTCTTTGGTGAGCGTGCGCGGGATCGCGACATCCAGATACACGAGCTGGTCGCCGCGGCCCGACGAGCCCAGGTGCGGCACGCCCTTGCCGCGCAGCCGGACCATCTGACCGTGCTGCGCGCCGCCGGGCACCTTCACGGCCGCGGTCGCGCCCTCGATCGTCGGCACCTCGAGGTCGGTGCCGAGCGCGGCCTGCGCCGGTGAGATGCGAAGCACGTGGACCAGGTCGTCGCCCTCGCGACGGAACAGCGCGTGCTCGCGCAAGCGGATGAGCACGTAGAGGTCGCCCGACGGTCCCCCGCGCAGACCGGCCTCGCCCTCGCCGGCGACGCGCAGCTGCTGGCCGTCGTCGATGCCGGCCGGGATGTCGAGCGGGAGCTCGTGGTCGCGCCGCTCGCGGCCCTCGCCGCGGCAACGGGTGCAGAGCTGATCGACCGTCTTGCCCGAGCCGCCGCAGCGCGGGCACGTCGACACGTTGACGAAGCGGCCGAACACGGATTGCTGAACCTGCCGCACCTCGCCGCGGCCATTGCACGTCGCGCACGACGACACCTGCGAGCCGGGCTCCGCCCCGCTGCCCTCGCAGCGCTCGCACGTCTCGAGACGCGGGACGCGGATCGTGCGCGCGCCCCCGCGCACTGCGTCGATGAGCTCGATCTCGATCTCCATGCGCAGGTCCGCACCGCGCATCGGTCCGCGCGGCTCGCGCCGGCGCAGCTCGCTGCCGAAGAACGTCTCGAACAAGTCCCCGATGCCGAAGTCTCCGAGGCCCTGGCCGTTGCCGAACATGTCGTAGCGCTGGCGACGCTCGGGGTCGGACAGCACCTCGTAGGCCTCGGTGACCTGCTTGAACCGCTCGGCCGCGTCGGCCGCCTGGCTCACGTCGGGATGGTGCTGCCGGGCGAGCTTGCGGTACGCGCTGCGGATCTGGTCCGAGGTCGCGTTGCGCGGCACTCCGAGGAGCTCGTAGTAATCGGTCGTGCGGGCCATCACCTGTCATTATCCGGGCTCATGGACGATCTCTTCCGTATCACGACGCAGTTCCTGCATGTCTTCGCGGGTGTGCTCTGGATCGGCGGCGGCTTCTACACGCTCTTCGTCCAGCTCCCCGCGCTGCTGGCCGCGCCCCCCGCCGCGCGCGGTCCGGTCTCGGCGCAGCTGGCTCCGCGGCAGATCACCTACATCCTGCGGGTCGCCGAGCTCACCCTCGTCACGGGCCTTCTCAATCTCGTCGCGACCGGGCGGGCGCAGCAGCTGAGCGACCCGCTGTCATCCCGCTGGGCCATCGTGCTCGGTCTCGGCATCCTGATGGCGATCGGCCTCTACGTGCTGATCCGGATGACGGTCGTGCCCTGGTCGCGCCGGATGCTCACGCTCGGACCCAAGGCGGCCGGCGGGGACGCCGCGGCCGCGGCCGAGGTGGGTCGGATCATCGAGCGCATCAAGACGGTCGGTCGTGTCCAGGTCGCGCTCGGAGCGCTCATCATCCTCGCGATGGTCACCGCCCGGCTGAGCTGAGCCTTTGCCGCTGGTCTTCGCGGCCATCGCGCCGCACGGCAGCATGGCGATCGCGGAGTGGTGCAAGACGGAGGACCGCGGGCTCGCCGCCGTGACGCGCTCGGCGATGGAGGACCTCGGTCGACGGTTCGTCGCGGCATCCTGCGACGTGACGGTCCTACTGACGCCGCACAACATCCACGTCGAGCGGGGGCTGGCCGTCGTGATCGCCGGCACGATGGCGGGCACGCTCGAGGACGGCGCGACGCCGATATCGCTGCGCGTGCCGGTCGATCGCCAGCTCGCGATGGAGATCGCGGTCGCGATCGGCGCGGCCGGCGTGCCCATCGCCGCGGTCAGCTACGGCGCCAATGACACCGCGGCCGCGGTGTTCCCGATGGACTGGGGGACGCAGGTGCCGCTCCACTTCATGGGCGGTCGAGACGAACCACCGAAGCCGATCGTGATGGTCGCACCCGCGCGCGATCTCCCCTGGGATGCGCACGTCACCGCAGGCCGTGCGATCGCAACGGCCGCGGACGCATCCGGGAAGCGCGTCGCGCTCATCGCCTCGTGCGATCACGGTCATGCGCACGATGCGAACGGGCCGTACGGTTACAGTCCCGCGTCGAAGGATTTCGACGACCGCGTCGTCGACCTCGTGAAGCGTGACGCGCTCGGCGAGCTGCTGACGTTCGACAGGGCGTTCGTCGCGGAGGCGAAGGCCGACAGCTTTTGGCAGATGCTCATGCTGCACGGAGCGCTGCAGGACGGCTGGCGCGGCGAGTTCCTCTCGTACGAGGCGCCGACCTACTTCGGGATGCTCTGCGCCGCCTACACGCCCCGGCCCTAGCCCGGGGAACCTTCCGCCCGGCCCGGCGTCATACCGCCATCCGGCCATTGGGCTGGAAGGAGGACGGTATGAGACGGTTCATCCTTGGCGCCACGGCCATCGTGGCCGCGCTCCTCGTCAGTACCCAGCCGGCCGCGGCATGCGCCGGCCTGATCGGGCCGAACGGAGCGGTCAATCTGCTCCGGACCACGACCTTCGCCGGCTATCACGACGGCATCGAGCACTACGTCACGGCGTTCAAGTTCCAGGGCGGCAGCGGCCAGTTCGGCTCGCTCGTGCCGCTCCCGGGCGTTCCGACGAAGGTCGAGAAGGGCGGCGACTGGACGCTTCAGCGCCTGATCCGCGAGACCGAATTCGCCAAGCGGCTCCGTGCGCCGCTCGCGTTCGCGACCGCGGAGGGTGCCGCGTCAAAGGACGCGGAGGTCCTCATGCAGGTGAAGATCGACGCGCTCGATGTCACGGTGCTGAAGGGCGGCGGCGAGGCCGTCGGGCGCTGGGCCACCGAGCACGGCTTCCGCCTCCCACCTGACGCGCCGGAGGTCCTCGACTTCTACGCGGCGCGCAGCCCGATCTTCATGGCCGCGATCTTCGACGCGGACGCGGCGAAGGCCAAGGGCCAGCAGATCGGCGACGGTACACCGGTCCACATCACGATCCCGACGAACAACCCCTGGGTCCCGCTGCGCATCCTCGGCACCGGCAAGACCGGCGACGAGCGCATCGAGGCGGACGTGTATCTCCTGACCGACCGCAAGCCCACCCTGCTCCCGGCTCCGTTCGCGAACGGCATGGAGCTCGAGCACAGCGCGACCGCATCGGCCTCGCTGCTCGACGACCTCCGCTCGGACAAGGGTATGGAGTGGGTGCCGGAGATGGCCTGGCTGACGAAGATCGGCATCAACGCATCCGCGAAGCAGCTCACGTACGACCTCGCCGTCAGTGCGAACGGCACCGTTCCGTCGCGCGTCGCCGCCGGGCTCGAGGCCCCCGCGACCAACAACACGAGCGGAACCCCGACGGACCGCTCGAACGAGAACCTCGTGCTCGCGGGTCTCGCGATCGCGGGGCTCGGCGCGCTGCTCCTCATCGCACGCTTCGCCCCACGGAACGTGAAGCCGTGAGGCGGGCCCTCGTGGCGCTCGCGCTCGCCGCAGCCGCGGCGAGCGCCTGCGCCCCGGCGCAGGCGGCGACGCTGGCGACCGACGTCGGGATCCGCGTCAAGTACTCGCGTTTCAACATCGACCGCATCGAGGTCCCGGCGAACGTGCCGATCACCTTCACGCTCGTGAACGACGACCCCATCGACCATGAGTGGCTCGTCGGCGACGCGGCGTTCCACCACCGTCACCGCACGGGGACCGAGCCGGTGCACGGCGATCGGCCCGACGAGGTCTCCATGCCCGCGGGCACCACGCGCTCGACCACGCTCACGTTCGCGCCCGGGAGCTACACGTTCATCTGCCACTTCCCGGCGCACGAGGCGTACGGGATGGTCGGCGTCGTCGTCGCCAGGGCGCGCTAGCTACCGCGGCCCGAGCACCACTTCCATGGTGGCGTCGCCGCGGATCACGTATTCCTTCGAGTAGAGCTCGGCGATGGTCGGCGTCGATGGCCAATTCCTGAAGCGGAGCGTGGCGTTCGGCAGCGTCAGCACGAAGCGCCCCGCCGCGTCCGAGCGCGTATGGCAGGCGATGCAGGAGTAGTTCTGCGGCTGGACGATCTCGTGGACGCCGAAGTCGGTGTTCGCGAGCGGTCGCCCCGCCGTATCGCGCAGGACGCCAGTCACGATGTTGCCGCGATCGACGACGAGCTCGAGGTCACTGCGATCCCCGCGAAGGTCGAGATCGACCGACGTCCATGCGGGCCCCGTCCGCCCGTTCGATTGCGTCGACAGCGTCACGGTCATCGCGACGTGCCGGAGCGCGAAGCGTCCGGCCGAGTCGGTCTTCGCGCCGTCGAACGGGAACTGCACGCCGCCGACCGTCTGCGTGAGCATGACCTCCGCGTTGGGTACGCCGACGCCGTCGCGCCCGACGACGCGACCGACGACCTTCACGCTCGGCAGCACGGCAATGTCGACGCCGCTGACGCTCCCGGTCACGACGACGTCCGCGCCGAGGCCGATGACGTAGCCGCCGCCGTACCAGGTGTACGGCGCGAAGCCGTCGTTCGGCGCCGCGGGATCGGACGAGCGGAAGGCGCCGATGCGATACGTGCCCGGCACAAGCTCCATG
>DATEDV010000341.1:0-2000 GCA_035281485.1 Candidatus Limnocylindria bacterium
CGTGAGATCGAGGCCGTGAACCGGGGCTTCGCGGTGACGCACGAGTACACGCTGCTCGACGACCCGTCCCGGCAGGTCACGTCCGTGACGCTCGGCGATACGGTCCGGGTGAAGGTGACCGTCATCGCGCCGGCGGATCGCAACTACGTGACCGTGGAGGACCTGCTTCCCGCGGGGCTCGAGCCGGTGGACGCGCGTCTCAAAACGGTCGACCCCGCGCTGAAGGTGAGGCTCGAGAACGAGCGGACGCAGGCCGCGCAGCAGCACTTCGGCGACTACATGGCGCCGTGGTTCGGTTGGTACTACAGCCCCTGGCAGCAGGTCGACCTGCGCGACGATCGCGCGGTGCTCTACGCCGAACGGCTGCCGAAGGGCGTGTACGAATACGTGTACTACGCGCGCGCCACGACGCCCGGCGACTTCTTCATCGCGCCGGCGCACGCGTCCGAGACGTACTTCCCCGAGGTGTTCGGCCGCGGCGACAGCTCGCGGCTACGCGTCGGACGGTAGCGGGCGGCGCCGCCACGCCGCGTCGACGACACGCGAGGTCGGCGCAGCGGTGCGCTCCAGGAGTCGGCCGAGCTCATCGGCGGGGACGGGGCGGGCGAAGAGGAAGCCCTGTGCGAGGGGACAACCCGCCTCTCGCAGGGCCCGCGCCTGCTCCTCGCGCTCGACACCTTCCGCCACCAGATGCACGCCGAGGCCCTGCGCGAGGGTGACCAGCGCGCGCACGAGGATGCCGTCGGTGCGCGCTTGCGGCAGGTTGCGCACGAAGCTCGCGTCGATCTTCAGGCCGTCGAGCGGGAAGCGCCGCACGTACTCGAGCGAGTTGTAGCCCGCGCCGAAGTCGTCCAGTGCGATGCGAACGCCGAGCGCGCGGAGCTCCTCGAGGCGCGCCGTGACGATGGGCGCGTCGTTCAGGAGGACCGTCTCCGTGACCTCGAGCCAGAGATCGCGCGGGTCCAGGCCGGAGGCGTCGAGCGCCTCACGCACGAACGCCGGCAGATCGGTGTTGATCAGTTGCCGCGCGGAGACGTTGACGCTGATCGAGAAGCGGCCTCCGATCTGTCGCTGCCAGCCGCGCGCGCGCACGCACGCCTCGCGCAGCACCCACCGGCCGATG
The DNA here is from genome assembly GCA_035281485.1 of Candidatus Limnocylindria bacterium. GTDB lineage: Bacteria > Chloroflexota > Limnocylindria > P2-11E > P2-11E > CF-39. The sequence goes on from DATEDV010000341.1 coordinate 1,124, forward strand.
GGGACGATGAGGCCGGTGCGCTCGGCCGCTGGGATGAACTCCAGCGGTGTGATGTTTCGGCTCGGATGCTTCCAGCGGAGGAGCGCCTCCGCTCCCAGGGCCCGCCCGCTCGCGAGGTCCACGACCGGCTGGTAGACGAGGTAGAGCTCTTCATGCTCGAGCGCGCGGCCAAGCTCGCGCTCGATGTCGCTGGGCTCCCCGAGGTCGCGTGCGAGGTCCGGACCGAAGACTGTGAATCGGCACTTGCCGTCCGCTTTCGCCGCGTACATCGCGATGTCGGCCTGCCGGAGGAGGTCGTCCGCGGAGACCGCTCCGGTGCCGATCGCGATGCCGATGCTCGCGCGTGCGCTCAGCTGGTGACCGTCGATCTCGAACGGCTCGGCGAGCGTCTGCAGCAGGCGTGTCGCGACGCGGATGGGATCAGCGGTCGATCCGATGTCGCGCAGCAGCAAGGCGAACTCGTCGCCGCCGAGGCGGGCGGCGACGTCCGTCGCTCGGATCACGGAGAGGAGACGGCGGGCGACGCCGAGGACCAGGCGGTCGCCGGCGGGATGACCGTACCGGTCGTTCACCGTCTTGAAGTCGTCGAGGTCGATGAACAGGACCGCGATCTGCCGGCCGCCGGCCGCGCCCGAGACGGCGTTTGCGAGCTCGTCGTGGAACAGCGCGCGGTTGGGAAGGTCGGTGAGCGAATCGTGCCTTGCCTGGTGCTCGAGGCGCGCCTCAAGCGCGCGGCGCCGCCCCTCCGCTTCGCGGAGCTGCGCCAGGCCGCGCCCGAGGATGTAGGTGACCGCGCTGGCGATCACGACCCCCGAGAGGTTCGCGGTGAGGGATCGATGGCCCTCCATGGCGAGGGGGCTCGCGTGGTAGATGAGGA
>DATEDV010000342.1:0-8911 GCA_035281485.1 Candidatus Limnocylindria bacterium
CCGACGGGCGTCTCGACGATGCGGCCCGTGGTCCGGACCTCGCCGCCCTCTTCGATGCCCGTGTACTCGCCCAGGATGATCGCGCTCACGGTGTCCTCTTCGAGGTTGAACGCGAGGCCGCGAACACCCTTCCCGAAATCGAGGAGCTCGGACGCCATGCAGGCCGCGAGCCCGTGGATGCGGGCGATGCCATCGCCGATCTCCACCACGGTGCCGACGTCGACCGACTCGGACCGCCCCTCGAACTTCTGGATCTGCGCCTTGATGATGTCGGTGATCTCGGACGTCGTGGCCACTGCGTTCTCCCTCTAGCTCGCGAGCTCGCGCCGGAGCTCGTCCAACTGTGCTTTCAACGATGAGTCGATGAGTCGGTCGCCGACCTGGACTTTCGCGCCGCCGATGAGCGAGGGGTCGACGTCGAACGTCGCGCGGATCTTCTTGCCGCTCGAGCGCTCCAGTCGCCGCACGACGGCCTCACGCTCGTCGGCCCCGAGCTCCGTCGCGGTGGTGATCCTGCCCCGGACGATGCCGGCATGCTCCTCGACGAGGTCGGTGAACGCCGCCGCGATCTGCGGGAAGAGCGCGATGCGCTCGCGCTCGAGCAGCAGGTCCAGCAGCGAACGGACGGCCTTCGGCTCGCCTGCGGTCGCTGCATCGATGGCGGCGCGCCGTGCGCGCAGCGGCACGCCGGGATTGCGCAGCGCGCGCAACACGTCGCCGCTCAGTGCCTCTCGCAGACGCTCGAGGGACGCGGCGAACTCGTCGACGGCCTTCTCGCTCGTCGCGATCTGGTAGACCGCTTCCGCGTAACGGCGCGCCGAAGAGCCGCTGAGCGCCATCAGTTCTGCCTCAGCTCCCCGCCCGCCTCATCCAGCGAACGCTCGATGAGCGTGCGGTGCTGATCGGCGCTGATCTCGCGTCCGAGGACGCGGCCAGCGGCGAGGACGACCATCGAGGCGACCTCGCTGCGCAGCTGCGCCAGTGCCTGGTCGTGGAGCTGCTGGGCGTCGACGCGCCCCTTCTCGCGGATCCGGTCGGCCTCGGTCTTCGCCTGGGCACGGATGTCGGCCGCGGCGGCCTCGGCCGCTTTCGTCGTGCGCTCCGCGATCGCGGCGGCCTCGCGACGCGCCTGGGCGAGCTGCTTCTCCACCTCTTGCTTCAGCTGCTCACGGTCGCGACGCGCCGACTCGGTGAGCTCGACCCCCTCGCGGATCTTCGCCGCGCGGCGATCGAGCGTCGCCATGATCGGCCCCCACATGAAGCGGCGGAGCACGTACAGCAGCACCAGGAAGTTGACGATCGAGACGATCACCCAGAACGGGTGGACGACGAGCGCGGTCGGTGACTCCTCCGCGAGCAGTGGAGCGAAGAGCATCGCCTAGAGCGCCTTGCCCTGCAGCAGGAACGCGATGACGAACGAGAAGATGCCCAACGACTCCGCGAAGACGACGATGATGATCCCGTTGGTGCGGATCGCGTTCGCGGCGTCGGGGTTGCGGCCCGTCGCCTCCGCGACCTTGGACGCCGCGATGCCGATGCCAAGTCCGGCACCCAGTGCCCCGAATCCGATCGCGATGCCAGCGCCGAGCCAAGCCAAGCTCATGGTTTTCCTCCTCGCGAATTAGGCCGCGTGTGATGCTTCGGGATGGGCCGCGTGCGATGCCTCGGGATGGGCCGCGTGCGACGCGTTGGGATGCGCCTCGTGCTCCTCGCCACCGTGCGACTCGAGGGCAAGGATGATGTAGAGGAGCACGAGGAAGGCGAACACGAACGCCTGGATGAAGCCGATGAAGAGCTCGAGGCCCACGAACGGCAGGACCAGGCTGGGCACGAAGAGGAGCGCGGCGAGGACGGCGAGCACGATCTCGCCGCCCCAGACGTTGCCCCAGAGTCGAAGCGTGAGCGTGAGGACGCGAAAGAGCTCGCTGAAGAGCTCGATGATGCCCACGAAGATCATGACCACGCCGACCAGCGCGCCTTCCTTGAAGGCCGTGAAGTTGAACCACCGCGTGAAGTACGACAGCCCGTTCTTGCGGATGCCGGCCGCCTGGTACCAGATGAATCCGGTGAGGGCGAGGCCGAGGTTGGTGTGGTAGTCCGCGGTCGGCACGTGCAGAAGCCCGATCTGTCCCACCAGCGGGATGAGGAAGAGCCAGTTGCTGACGAGCGCGAACAGGAACAGCGTGCCGAAAAGGGGCAGGTATCGCACGACCGCGGGCCCGCCGGCCTCACGCATGAAGCCGACCAGCCCCTGCACCATGAGCTCGATCGCGCCCTGGAAGCGACCGGGCACCTCGCTGACGGCGCGGGAGGCGAGGACGCCGATCACGGCGAGGATCGCCATGACCAGCCACATCGTGAAGATCGAGTTGGAGATCGAGATGTCGTTCCAGATCGAGATCACGCCGCCCTCGGACGCGTGCTCCTCGCCGCCGAGGTGGATCAGCGGCGTGCCGGCCTGCTCCGCGACGTGGATGTCCGCCTGGCCCGGAGGCCATCCCGGCAGGTTGCCGGTGAACGCGGCGACGACGATGGCGATCCCATTCAGGAGCAGGACGACGCCCAGGACCTGCCTCACTCGCTCTCCTCGCCCGACTCTTTCTTCTGTTCTCGCTCTTGGATCTCGCGCTCCCAGCGCCGGCCCGCTTCGCGCGCCGCGTCACTCGTCGGCGGCAGCGGGTTTCGCGCGATGTATCGCCGGATGATCAGGAACATGCCGAGGCCCGCGACCGCCAGCCCCACCAGGATCGTCACGAGCGCGAGATTCGGGGCGGTCCCGAATTGCTCGTCGAGCCTCTGCCCGATGTAGGCGGCTGCGAGCAGCGGCCCTCCCACGACCACCGCGACTTGGAAGCCCATGGACAGGAGGTCGCCGCCGAAGCCGCCCCCACGCTCGGGCAATGCAGAAGACAGGTTAGCGGCTAGAGCCACCCTTTGCGTCGGAAGTAATAGGCGGTCCCGAGGCCCAGGACGACCATCGCCGCGATCGAGGACCAGAACAGCTCCGTCGACCCGTACGGGATCGCCGTCCAGTTCTGCCCGAAGAAGCCGGTGACCAGCGTCAGCACGAGGAGCACGGTGGCCATGCTCGTGAGCACCTTCACCACCTCGTTGAGTCGATTGGACACCGACGCCAGGTGCGCGTCGATGACGTTCGACGTGAGCTCGCGGAAGGTGTCGATCTCGTCCGTCACGCGATTGATGTGGTCGTAGACGTCCTGGAAGTACGCGCGGCGTCCCGTCTCGCGCAGCTCGCGGATGTCGCCGCGGACCAGGCCGGCGAGCACGTCTCGCTCCGGCGCGATGCGGCGCCGGACGCGCAGCAGGTCGCGCTTGAGCTCGAACAGCTCGCGGATCGCCGTGTCGTAGTCCTGCGTGTCGCCGCCCACGACCATCTGCTCGAGCAGCTCGACGCGCTCTCCGAGACTGTCGACGACGGCGAAGTACTGGTCGACGATCGTGTCGAGCAGCGCGTGCAGCAACAGGCCGGTCGTCTGCAGCTTGCCTTCGCGAAATCGTCTCTCCACGGCCGCGCGCGCCGTGAACTCGCCCTCGTGCACCGTCACGATCGCGTTCTGCTTCATGAAGATCGAGATCTCGACCTCCCGGACGACGTTCGGCGACGGCTCCTCGAGCGCGTAGAACACCAGGAAGTAGTGGTCGTCGTACTGGTCGATCTTCGGGCGTTCGTGACGCTGCTGCGCGTCCTCGACCGCCAGCGGGTGCAGGCCGAGCTCCGCGGCGGCGAGGGCGAGGTCGTCGCTCTGCGGGTCGGAGATGTCGAGCCAGCATGGACGGTCGCGGAGCTCGGAGAGCTGCTCCGGCGGACGCTCGACGGTCTGTGTGGTCTCCTTCACAAGGAGGCGCGCAGGCACGACGCGAGGCTATACCGCTCCGTCAGCTCGCGAAGCGGCGCACCACCCTCAGGAGCTCGGGCGCATCGAACGGCTTGCGGAGGTACGCCTCGGCGTTGCAGCGGTCGGCTTCGTGCTTGGGATCGTCGACCGCCGTGAGGACGACGAGCGGGACGCGTCGCAGCGCCATGCGCAGCTCGCGCGCGAACGACGGGCCGTCGACGCCGGGCATCTGGATGTCGAGCACGACGACCGACGGCGGATCGGCCTGGATCACGCGCATCGCCTCCTCGCCGTCGCGCGCCTCGACGACGCGGAATCCGTCCTCCGCGAGGACCGCGCGCTCGGCGGCGCGCGTCGCCTCGTCGTCGTCGACGACGAGCACCGGTCGCGCGAAGCGTTGGCCGAACATGACGCTCTTCAATGCAGAACGCGTACCGCGTTCAGCGCTGCTTTTGCGCCCGGAATGGACTTGATCCCGGGTCGGAACCGCCGGCTCCCGCTGGCGTTAAACGGGTGTGCGCCTGCCGCACGGTGTGCCGCTCGTCGCCTCGCTCGCGCTGGTAGTCGCCGCATGCGGCGATGTCGGCACGAGCCCGACCGCGTCGCCAGCGTTCCTGACCCAGGCCGACCTCAAGTACCGCGTCATCGGGGAGCTGGGGCCGCCATGGTTCTGCGACCCGGACTTCTACCCGATCGCCCGCGCCGACGAGCGCGACGTCGCCGTCCAGCGCTTCAGCGAGATACAGCAGGACCCCGCCACATTCGACGCCATCCGAGCGCGCCTGAAGCTCGGCGGCCCTGCGTACACCGTCGACGAGCAGCTCGCCATCTACCGGGAGTGGAAGACGCTGAACGCGCTCCCGCTGCAGCGCCTGGGCGACGTTTGGGGATTCGCGTACCTGGCGCAGAAGGGGGCCGGCGGCGAACGGGTGGACGGTCGTGTGTCGACGCAAGGACGGGTCACGGTCTTGTCACGAACGCCGGCCGGCGCGCCGCCGTGCCCGATCTGCCTCGCAGTCGGGACGCGCATCGCGACCCCCCGTGGCGAGATCCCGGTCGAGGAGCTGCGGATCGGCGACGACGTGTGGACGCAGGACGCGCGCGGTGATCGGATGACGGCCCGGATCGTGGCCGCGGGGCGCTCGCCGGTGCCGGCTTCGCATGAGGTGGTCCGTCTCGTACTCGCTGACGGGCGCGCGGTCGTCGCGTCGCCAGGACATCCCACAGCGGATGGGCGCCTCGTCGATGGGCTGCGTCCGGGCGACATGCTGGATGGCGCGCGGGTCGTGACGGCGGTGCGTGCGCGCTACGAGGGTCGTGCGACGTACGACATCCTTCCGGCGAGCCCGAGGGGAACGTACTGGGCGAACGGTGTGCTACTCGGGAGCACGCTCGGCACCCGCTGAGCGCGGGCGTCAGCGCGCGGCGACGCCTCCGGCGACGATCCGACCGGTCTCCGCGTAGAGGACCCCACCACGCGACCGGAGCACGAGCTCGTCCAGGAGCCACATGCCCGGACCGCGTATCGGCTGGCCGCTGACGTCGTAGGTCGTGCCGTGGCAGACGTCGACGAACCGCACCTCGGCCAGCGGCGCGGGACGCAACGACGTCTCCTCGAGCGCGCAGCCGGTGCGCGGATCGACCGCCAGGAACGCACGCACGTCGTCCCCCACCCGGACGACGAGGACCGGCATTCCCCGCGGATGGGTACGCGACGCCCAGAGCGTCGTCTGTCCACGCTGCCGCCGTTCGGCGTCGGCGAGGCGGTCGAGGCCAGCGAGCTCTTTGACGCTGAGCCGCACGACGGGATGCCGACCGAAGGAGTCCAGGCGAACGAGAGCGATCTCGCCGGGGGGCCGCTGGGGTGGCGACTGGGGTCCGAGCACGTACGCGACGGCCAGGAGGGTGACGCCGACGGCCGCGACAGCTGACGTGACGAACAGCAGCCGCACAGCGAGTCGGTTCATCCGATGAGCTCTCGAGTCAGAAAGTCGACGATCCGCCCGTAGGCGTCGTGCGCGTTCGCCCGTTTCGTGAAGCCGTGCCCCTCGCCGGGATAGACGACGTACTCGACGCGGCGGCCCAGCGCGCGCAGCCGCTCGACGACCTGGTCGGACTCTTCCTTCGGCACGCGTGGATCGTTCTCGCCCTGGAGGATGAGCATCGGGCAGCGCACGTTCTCGATGTGCGTGATCGGTGAACGCGCGACGAGCTTGTCGCGATCGCGCTCGACGTCCCCGATCCATCGGGCGAGGAAGCGGCGCCAGTTCGGCTGCGCGTTCTCGATCATCGTGATGAGATTCGCGACGCCGAAGACGTCGACCGCGCAGCGCCAGAGGTCCGGGATCTGCGTGACGCAGAGGAGCGTCGCGAACCCGCCGTACGACCCGCCGTAGACGCCGAGGCGGCTGCGGTCGAAATCCGGCTGCTGCGCCATCCAGCTGGAGACCGCGCGCAGGTCCCGGAGGTCGATCCCACCCCAGTCCCGGTGGATCGCGGCCTGCCAGGCGCGCCCGTAGCCGGTCGACCCGTGGATGTTCGGCACGACGAGCGCGATCCCGCGGTGGACCAGCGCGGCGAGGTGCGTGAGATGCGCCGAGAACGCCGGACGCGACTGCGCCTCCGGGCCGCCGTGCGGATAGAGCACCGCCGGCACGGGCCCGCGCGCGCCGCGCGGGCGGTAGACGAAGCACGGGATATCGCCGTCGGGTGCGGGAATGCGCAGGAGCTCGGGCTCGACGAGCTCGCCGCTGGGCACGCCGAACGTGCTCGTCAGCGCGACGCGTGCCTCACCGGTCGCCGTGTCGAGCGTCCAGACCTGCCACGGCTCCGTCGAGGAGAGTCGGCCGAACGCCGCGCGGGTCCCGTCCGCACTCAGGACCAGGTCCTCGCACACACCGCGCACGTCGTGCTCGCGCACGCCGCCGCCCTCGCGCCTCCAGCGTAGGCGCGAGTAGCCGTCCTCGTTGACCGACCAGATCTGCACCCGTCCGTCGGACGACGACGCGGCGAGCTCGACGTCCCAGTCGGGCCGGTCGACGACCTCTCGCCGTCCCGTCTGGACGTCGAGCGCGGCCAGCCACAGGTGCTCGCCGCCCTCGTCGGTGATCTCGAGGATCCTGCCGTCGCCGAGCCAGCCCGCCGGGATGTGCTGCACGTTCTCCTGCGGGGTCGTGACCTCTCGCGCTCCGCCGGTGCGTGGATCGACGACGAGCAGCACCTGCGTGGTGTTGTCGAGCACCCGCATGACCGCGAGCTGCGTGCCGCTCGCCGACCAGCCGCCGACGACATGCCACGCCGCGCCACTCAGCAGCGTGCGCTCCTCGCCGCTGTCGAGATCCGCGACGACGACGTCCATGTCGGTGGCGGCGCGCGCGTTGCTCGAGAACGCGACGCGCCGGCCGTCGGGTGAGGCGGCGTTCCACGAGAGGAGGCGCTGCACCTTTCCGGCGGGATCGACCGACACCGGCGCAACGGGACCATCGGGGTGCCGCACATAGAGCTGATGCAGCTCCGTACCGCCGCGGTCGGCGGCCGCGAGGAGCTCGCCGCTCGCGCTCCAGCACAGGCTGCGCACGGCGTGCTCCGGGACAGTGACCGCGCGCTGCGTCGGCCCACCCGTGGCGGGGAGCGTCCACGCCTCGTACGTCCCGGCTCCCTGGTCGGAGACGACGGCGAGCGTCCGCGCATCCGGCGAGAGCGCGAGAGCGGAGCGGCACGCGAAGCGGCGCGTCGTGTGTGGAACGGATGCGAGACGCTCGCGCGGGTGGAAGTCAGACAGCGGCCGATGCGGCACGGTGACCTACGGTACCCCTATCGGCGCGCGAGCAGCTGCGATAGATCGCGCGCGTTGTTGACCGCCTTGTCGCCGTAACAGTTGTTCATCAACAGGTGGATCTCCTCCGATGCTTCCTCCATGCGCTTGATCTTCGGCAGCCATTCCTCCAGCTCGCTCTTCTTATAGGAGTAGTCGAAGCGCTCCGCGGCGGTGAGACCGGGTTTCTTCCAGTTCTCGGCGTTGCGCCCATGGAAGCGGACGACCGCGAGCGGCGCGGTGACGGCGTCGACGGGCGGGATGCTCGACGGGAACCCCTGCGGCTCGTCGACGGCGACATAGCTCAGGCCGTTGTCGCGCAGGAACGCGAGCGTCTCGTCGCGATTGCGCTCCTCCATCCACAGCCGGTTGCGGAACTCGACGGCGAGGCGGTCGTCGGGGAGCAGCTCGCGGGCGCGGAGGATCTCGTTCTTGTTCTGCCGGCTGATGGTGAACCAGTCCGGGTACTGCAGCAGGATCGCACCCAGCTTCCCCGCCTTGCGCAGCGGCTCCAGCGCCACCCAGAAGCGCGCGTGGATCTCGTCGATCGTCTCCTTCGGCAGGTCCTTCGGGTACGCGCGCCGCTTCGCCGCGACGTCCTTCGGCAGGGACTCGCGGAGCTCCTTCGGCAGACGCTTCGGGTCGGTCGGGTGCGTCGTGATCGTGGCGAAGGCCTTGAAGTTCATGGTGAAGTCGTCGGGCGTGCGCTCGACCCACAGCTTCGCCTGCTTCTGATCCGGGAGCGCGTAATAGGACGCGTCGTTCTCCACGAGTGAGAAGCGCTCGGCGTAGTACCGGAGTCGCTCGTCGGCCTTCTTCGCGACATCCGCGGGGTACCAGCCGGACTCGAGAAGAGTTGGATCCGTCCATGAGCATGTGCCGATGAGCACTCGCTTCATACGCGAGAGTCTGCGCCCATCGTGCGAGCGAGACGGACGGGCGGCGCGCCTCGCGCGAGCACCTGGCCCAGCCGGCCCGAACAGCGCACGTGCCGTGAGTCGCGGGCCGGCCTACGGCTCGGCATTCGCCTTCGCCGGCTGCTTGCCGCGTGGCTTCGCCACGGCGCAGTAGCCAGCTGCGAGCGAGAGGCGCGACCGCACAGCCGCTGACCGCGCGCGCCGACGAGCTGCTAGAAGCGGTCGGCCTCCTCGGCGTACAGGGACGGATCCAACTCTTTCGCTTTTGGCGCACGCTGCGCCATCGCGACGACGGCGACTCCGAACAGGACGACGAGCCCAAC
>DATEDV010000343.1:0-3872 GCA_035281485.1 Candidatus Limnocylindria bacterium
GCATGCGCTCGCCGTGCGATAGCAGGATCTTCGCGCAGCATCGCTCCACGTTGGGTTGATGACCGTCCGCCGCACCGAGGTAGGGAAAAGATGCCTGCGGTCCCACACGTGTGCGGCGCGCGAAGATGCGGCCGTCGCCACGGCGATACGTGTCCGCGCCGGTCTTCGACCACTCGGTCGCGCACTCCGGACAGCGGAACGCGCGGTCGGGCTTGTAGAAGCCGCCCCACTCGATGATCCAGTCCTCGCAGCAGTCGGCGAGGATCACACGCTCTCTCATCGCCTGTCCTCGAGGAGCCAGCAGAGGATCGCTTTCTGCGTGTGCAGACGATTCTCGGCCTGATCGAACACCGCGCTCTGCGGACCGTCGAGCACGTCGTCGGTGATCTCCTCACCGCGGTGTGCGGGCAGGTCGTGCATCACGATCGCGTCGGGTCTCGCGTGCCGGAGCAGCTCGGCGTTGACCTGGTATCCCATGAACGCGCGACGGCGCCGCTCGTACTCCTGCTCCTGACCCATGCTCGTCCAGACGTCCGTGTACACGACGTCGGCGTCGCGCACCGCGGCGATCGGGTCCGATCCCAGGGTCACGGAGCCGCCGGCGTCGCGCGCGGCACGCTCCGCCAGGTCGCGGTACCGGGCCGCGGGCTCGTAGCCGGCCGGCGTGGCGATGCGCAGCGTGGCGCCGCACTTCGCCGCGCCGAGCATCAGCGAGTGCAGCACGTTGTTGCCGTCGCCGACGTACGCGACGGTGACGCCGCGCAGGTCGCCCTTGCGCTCGCGGATGGTGAACACGTCCGCGAGCCCCTGGCAGGGGTGCGAGAGATCCGACAGGCCATTCACGACCGGGACGCTCGAGAACCGGGCGAACTCCTCGATCGTCTCGTGGGCGTACGTGCGGAGCACGACCGCGTCCACGAGGCGGCTCACGACACGGGCGACGTCGGCGACGCTCTCTCGTCGACCGAGACCGACCTCCTGCGGCGACAGGTAGACGCAGTGCCCGCCGAGCTCGGCCATCGCCACATCGAACGACAGCCGCGTGCGCAGGCTGGGCTTCTCGAAGATCTGCGCGAGCGTGCGCGCTCGGAGATGCGGCTCGCGCGAGGCGCGGCGTGCCTTGAGCTCGCCCGCGCGATCGAGCAACGCCCGCAGCTCCGCCGCGTCGAGGTCGGCGAGCGAGACGAAGTGACGGGCGCGCGCGGCGACGGCCATCAGAGCGCGCGGAGCGCGGGTCGTCGTCCCTGATCGACGAGCTCGACAAGGGCGCGCGCCACGCGCTCGGGGTCGTGGCGGATCGTGTCCTCCTTCAGCCAGAGGTCGCGCGGCCCGCTCCACTTGTCGATGATCGGCGCCGTGACCGCACGAACGCCGAGGGCGTCGATGCGATCGAGCTCCTCGCGCGTCGGTTCCAGCAGCTCGAGTCCGCGCTCCGCGTAGTGGAGCCGAAGGTGCGCGGGTGGCGGGTCGTCGTTCACCAGGACCATGTCCAGCCCGGATCCGCCGAGGTAGTCCTGCACGGCGCGCACGTGATCGGAGAGCGTGAGCGTGTCGCTCTGCCCGGGCTGGCGCGTCGTGTTCGCGACGTACACGACGAGGCCCTCGGCGTTCGCGATGGCCCGAGCGATCTCGGGCACGAGCAGGCACGCGCAGACGGTCGTGTACAGGCTGCCCGGGCCGAGCGTTATCAGATCGGCCGACGCGATCGCCTCGACCGTCCCGGGCGTCGCGCCGACCTGCGCATCCCGGAGGAAGACGCGCTCGATCGGTGCCTTTCCGATCGTCCGCACGTTCACCTCGGTCTCCACGACCGAGCCATCGGTGAGCTCGGCGCAGAGATGCGTGTTGTACAGGGTCACCGGGAGGACACGGCCACGCAGCTTGAGCAGGCGCGAGGCCTCCTCGACCGCGGCGAGGAACGATCCCTCCTGCTGCGTCAGCGCGGCGAGGAACAGGTTGCCGAACGCCATGCCGTTGAGCTCGTCGCTCTTCTCGGTGTCGAAACGATGGTTGAAGAGGCGCGCGAGGACGGGATCACCCTCGGCGAGCACGGTCAGCGCGTTGCGGATGTCGCCCGGGGCGGGGACGTCGAGCGCGATGCGCACCTTGCCCGTCGAACGACCGGAGTCGGTCACCGCGATCAGGCCGGTGATGTCCGACGTGTACGTGCGCAGCCCGGCCATGACGGTCGGCGCGCCGAGGCCGCCACCGACACACACGACCTTGAGAGGGTCCATCGCCGCATCTTCGCAGATATGCACCCGGTTGCTAGCCTGAGCGGCGTGAAGCGTGCGGGCGCGTTCCTGCCGTTGTGGGCGCTCCAATTCGTGATCGGCATCTTCGCGGTGCTCCTCGCCGTGGGCCTGTTCGCGGCGCTGATCGGCAGCGTCGTGCGGGGACCGCAGACGTTCTTCGACGAGGTCGGCAAGACCGTGACGCGGCTCGCGCCGCAGCCTCAGGCCGACATCCGCCAGGACGCCGAGCTCAAAGCGGTCATCAAGGCTCTGCCCGATGGACGCTTACGGGTCGCCAGCGTCGTCGCCGATCAGGACCGCGTCGTGTTCACGGTGACGGCGGATCGGGCGGCCGTGCGCGCCGCGGCGCAGGCGGGTGACGAGCTGCGGATCTCTCGGACGACCGGTGAGGTCGAGATCGCGCCGACCGGGATCCCCGGTCTGGTCGACCGGCTTCAGCAGGCGATCGAGGATCTGCGGCGCTCCTGGTTCGGCCGCTAGGCAAACGTGATCGGCCGGGCCTTCGCCGTGGCCTCATCGGCGCCTGTGCCGCTTCGCGGCACGCAAACGTAATCGGGCTGCGGCTGCCGCCTTGCCTCATCGTTTGGGGGCTTCGCCCCAAACGTAAGGGCCGCCCTTCGGCGGCCCCTTACGACCGATTAGTTGTGCGCGACCGGGTCAGCTGGCCTTACGCAGCTGCTCCAGCGCGCGGCGCGCGACGACCTGGCGCGCGACGAGCTCGCCGCGCCACTCCCTGCGGCGCTCCAGCGCCTGGGTGAAGCCGCGCTGGTATGACCCGACGGCAAGGAAGCCAACGACGACCATCCCGAACGCGATCCCCACGAGCAGTCCCACGAAAAAGGCGTCCATGACCGCCGTCCTTTCCTGCCGCTCCCGCGGCGTCGCCGTTGCTGAACAGCCGTCACAAGCAACTGCTGTGCCACATTTTTTTTGCCGGGGAGCGTGGCGAGCGCACGCGCCAGCCACCCAGACGGCGATTGCCGTCGCGTTGACACAACCGATACGGACCGACGGTCGGCGCTCACCACTGGCGATCTCCCGTCGCCGCGACGTCTGGAGGACGTCCGACCATTCGCGCGGCGGAGCGCGTCTCATCAATTCGCTCTAGAGCTACCGAGCAGGCGTCTCGGATACGTATCGGCTCCCCCGATTGGCGCCGGACAGTCATTGCTAGTAGGACCTACGTCCCCCTTACTAACGCCGACTTGAGCCAAGGCTCGAGCCATGGTGGGGAGTAGCGAGAACGTGAGCCGTATCGCGGCGCGATGGCTGGCGGCGACGATCAGTGTCGCCCTCCTTCTCGGGATCACGGCGACACCGGCAGAGGCCAGCTCGTACGACGCGAGGAAGATCGACGCGGCCTTCCTGACCGAGGTCCTCGCGAATCCGACCGCCTACTACGACGTGATCGTTCGGTCGGTGCCGATCGAGAACCAGGGCCGCGCGGACCGTGCGGCGCAGCGACGCATCGAAGAGGCAAAGAAGGCCGTCACGGACCGTGGCGGCAGCTTCAAACACGCCCTCGCGATCGTCGGCGGGGTGTCCGCACGCATCAAGGGCGTGCACCTCCTCGATCTCACTCGCGACGGCGACGTCGACTACGTCGTCAAGGATCAG
>DATEDV010000344.1:0-14217 GCA_035281485.1 Candidatus Limnocylindria bacterium
GACGACGCGCCGTCGCCGATCGTCTTGAACAGCGGTGTGCCCGGCTCGGCGCGCTCGCCATCCTTGATCAGCATCGCGGTGTCGACGTTGAGCGCGCCCGGTCGGAAGATGACGCGCCGGTCGCCGGACTCCACCGTGATGTACGGGAAGAAGGGTAGCGAGGGCACGAACGAGCCGACACGTACCTCACCATCGATGAGCTGGTACGTGTTGACCAGCACCCTGCCCGCGATCGGCGAAAGGTAGACGTATCCAAGCGGCGCGCTCAGCGCCGCGTAGCGCCTGCCGCCGTTGGTGTACGGCTCGACGGCTAACGTCGGCGCGGCCGACGCCGCTGTCGCCGCCGCGGTGGGGAACGCCGTGGCCGGCGCGGCTGTGGTCGTCGCCGATGTCGGCGACGGAGACGCGAGCAGAGGTGTCGCCGTCGCCGCAGGCGTCGCGGACACGGCGACCACCACGAGCACCGAGGCGCTGACCGCAGGTGTGGATCGCGCCGCGCTCTGCTCCGCGGACGCGAACTGGCTGACGACGACCGCCACCCACAGCACGCTCAACCCAAGGCCGAGCCCGATCGCGGCATTACCGATCGTCTGCACGGCCGTGCGAAGCTCGGCCGAGGGTCGCACTAGGCCGCAGCCTGCCCCGCGATCTCTTCGAGGGACCGTCCACGGGTCTCCTCAGCGAGCGCCCACACCACGAGGGCCGTGGCGACGAGCACGATCACGAACATCGCGAACACGCCCGACTGACCAAGCGTCGGCACGAGGACCGGTGTGAGGAACGGGCCGATGATCCCTCCGATGCGACCGACTGCCGCGGCCACGCCTGCCCCTGTCGCGCGCACGGCCGTTGGGTACAGCTCGGGCGTCAGCGTGTAGAGCACGCCCCACGCGCCAAGGTTGAAGAACGACAGCAGCGCGGCGGACACGAAGGCGACCACGCCGGTGTCGGAGTTTCCGAACACGAGCGCGGCCACCGCGGTGCCGATGAGGTACGTGACGAGCGTCGGCTTCCTCCCCCACCGCTCCACGAGCCACGCGGCGCTGAAGTATCCGGGAATCTGCGCGATGGTCGACAGGAAGAAGAACTCGTTGCTACGGACCTCCGACAGTCCGCGTGCCGAGAGCAGTGTCGGCACGTAGAGGAAGATGCCGTAATACGTGAACACCACCCCGAACCACAGCACCCAGAGCATGAGGGTCCGGCGCGCGTACGGCGCTCGCCAGAGCTCAGCGATGCTGGTGCGGCCGGTGCGTGGCGGCGCGACCGCCGCTCCGAGTGTGAGAAGCGGAGCCCCGCCGGCGCGCTCGACGCGCCGCACCACGGCGTCGGCCTCAGCCGTGAGACCGCGCTCCGCGAGGTAGCGCGGCGACTCGGGCAGCGCCGATCGCAGGTACGCGACGTAGAGCGCCGGAAGCGCGGCGACCAGGAACGCGCCGCGCCAGCCGAACTGCGGAAGGACGAGCAGCGCGATGAGTCCGGCGAGGATGGTCCCGTAGGCCCAGAACGACTCGAGCAGCACGATCATGCGGCCGCGCTGGGCGCGCGGAGAGAATTCGGACACGAGGGTCGCGACGACGGGCAGCTCGCCGCCCAGTCCGAGCCCGGCGATGACGCGTGCCGCGAGCAGCGTTTCGAACGTCGGAGCCACCGCGGACAGCACCGCACCGATCGAGAAGAGCACGAGGGTCGCCTGGAAGATGAGGCGTCGCCCGTAGCGATCGGCGAGCCGGCCCGAGATCGCGGCGCCGAGGAACATGCCGACGAATCCGGCGCTCGCGACGAGACCGATCTGTGGCGGGGTGAGCGAGAACTCGCGGCCGATGGGCGTGAGCAGGAAGCCGATGAGCAGCACGTCCATCGCGTCGAACATCCAGCCGATCCCGCTGACGATGAGGAGCTTCCAGTGGAAGCGGTTCAGCGGCACACGGTCGAGCCGCGCGACGAACGTCTCCGCGCTCATGCGCCCAGACAACCCTCCGCCGCGAGCAGCTCCGCGTTCAGGACCGACGCGCCCGCGGCGCCGCGGATGGTGTTGTGCCCGAGGACGACGAACTTCAGCCCCAGGACGGCGTCTTCGCGCACACGCCCGACGACGACCGACATGCCGTTGCCGGCCATCCGGTCGCGCACGGGCTGCGGCCTATCGCGCTCGTCGCGGACGACGATCGGCTGCTTCGGCGCGGTCGGAAGGTCCAGCTCCTGCGGCCGGCCCTTGAACGCGCGCATCGCCTGCGCCACCTCACGCATACCCGGCCGACCGCGCAGCTCGGCGCTCACGGTGACGGTGTGGCCGTCGCGGACGCTCACGCGGTTGCAATGGGCGGAGAACGAGAACTCGGCGTCCGCGAACGCGCTGCCGTTCCATGAGCCGAGGAACTTCTTCGTCTCCTGCTCCATCTTCTCTTCTTCCTCACCGATGAAGGGCACGATGTTGTCGAGCGCGTCGAGCGACGCGACACCGGGATAGCCTGCGCCGGACAGCGCCTGCAGGGTCGACACGACCACTCGCTGGATCCCGAATGCGCGGTGGAGGGGCGCGGCGGCGAGCGTGAACGTGATCGCCGAGCAGTTGCCGTTCGTGACGATGGAGCCGGTCCAGCCCCGCTTCTTCCGCTGCATCTCGAGCGCATTGGCGTGCTCGGGATTGACCTCGGCGATGATGAGCGGCACGTCCTCATCCATGCGATGTGTCTTGACGTTCGAGAACACGTGATGGCCGGCCTTCGCGAGCGCGGCTTCCCACTGCTCGGCCGCGTCGCCCGGCAGCGCGGAGAAGCAGATCTCGGCATCGATCTCGGGTCGCGTGGACTCAAGACGCATGTCGGCGATCTCGGGAGGCATGTCCTCGCCGAAGTGCCATGGCGTCACATCGCCGTACCGTTTGCCGGCGTTGCGCTCCGAGGTCGTGAGGGCGGTCAGCTCGAACCATGGGTGACCGGCCAGCAGGCTGATGAAGCGCTGCCCGACCGTGCCCGTCGCCCCGAGGACCGCCACCTTTCTTCGTCGCATCGCCGCTAGTGTGACGCAGCGCTACGCGCGATGGAACTCCTCATGGACGGCCCGCACGGCCTTGTCGCGGTCGCTCTCCGCAACGACGAGCGAGATGTTGAGCTCGCTGGAGCCCTGCGCGATCGCCATCACGTTGACGCCGGCTCGACCGAGCGCGCCGAACACGCGCGCCGCGACGCCGGGTGTCCCGCGCATCCCCTCCCCCACCGCGGCCACGATGGCGACGGGCGACTCCACGTCGACACGCTCGACGTCGTGTCGTCGCAGCTCGGCGCTGAACATGCGCTCCAGCGCCGGGCGCAGCCGGTCCGCGCCGTCGGCGGGGACCACGAGACAGATGGAGTTCTCGCTCGATGACTGGCTGATCATGAGGACGTTCACGCGTTCTGCCGCGGTCGTGTCGAAGACGCGCGCGGCAAAGCCCGGCACGCCGCTCATGCCCGCGCCCTGCACGGTGATCAGCCCGAGGCCGCCCAGGGATGTTGTCGCCTTCACGACGCTGCCGTCGAACACCGGATCGGCCGTGATCGTCGTGCCCGGATGCTCGGGTGCGAACGTGTTGAGGATGCGCACCGGGATGCGCGCCTCGATCGCCGGCAGCACGGTCCGGGGGTGGATGACCTTCGCGCCGAAGTACGACAGCTCGGCGGCCTCGGCGTACGACACCCGGTCCAGCGACTTCGCGCCGCGCACGATCCGGGGATCCGCGCTCATGACGCCGTTCACATCGGTGTAGATGAGGAGCGCGTCGGCGTTCAGGGCGGCCGCCAGCACGGCGGCCGAGTAGTCGGAGCCGCCGCGGCCCAGCGTCGTCGTGACGCCGTCGGACGTGGACGCGACGTATCCGGTGATCACCGGGGTCACGCCGCCCTTCAGGTGCGGTAGGACCTCCTGATGCACGCGTGTCTTGGTCTCCTCGAGCAGCGGATTGGCGTGTCCGAACGCGTCGTCGGTGATGAGGAGGCCTTCGGCCGACAACGACCTGGCCTTCGAGCCACGCGCGTTCAGCAGTGCGGCGACGATCGGCGCCGAGATCTTCTCGCCGTAGGTCACGATCGCGTCGAGGCTGCGGGGCGTGCACTCGTGGAGGATCGCGACGCTGCGCAGCAGCGACACGGTCCGCTCGGTGAGGTCGGAGATCTCGCCGAGTGCCTCTCCTCCACCGACGCCGAGGAGATCCGCGACGAGGTTGGCGTGCGCCTTCGCGAGGTCGCTCACGATGCGCTCGGCGACCGACGCCTCGCCGTTCGCGGCCTCGCGCGCCGCGGTATGCAGCGCGTCGGTCGTCCCGGCCGTCGCGGACACGACGACGACGCGGTCGCCATCGGTCTGGCCGACGATGCGTGCGACGCCTTCGAGAGCGCTCGGCGAGGCGACCGACGTCCCGCCGAACTTCAGGACCGTCCGCGTCAACGCATGGTCCGGGCGATCGCGATCACGTCGCCGAGTATGGCCGAGGCGGTCGCGTCACCGCCCGCACCCGGCCCGCTGAAGACGATCCGACCCGCGAGGTCGGTCTCGATGGTGACCACGTTCGTGGGCCCGTTCGCGGAACCCTCGAGCGAGCTGACCGGGACCTCCTCGGGCCCGACGCGGGCTTTGGTCGCGCGCTCGCCGAAGTCCGCGGTCGCGAGGTAGCGGACCTTCGCGTCGCGCGTCGCGGCCGCCGAGACGGTATCGACCGAGAGACCCCGGAGCGTCGAGCGCCGCACGTTGTCCGGATGGAAGTGCCGCCCCTCGAGCAGGCTGATCAGGATCGAGAGCTTATAGGCGGCGTCGTAGCCGTCGACGTCGGCGGTGGGGTCGGCCTCGGCGTACCCCTTCGCGATGGCTTCCTCCAGCGCAGCATCGAAACCGAGTCCCGTTTCCATGCGCGAGCAGATGTACGTCGTGGTGCCGTTGAGCAGGCCGCGAACGACGCGCGGTCGGGACGCGGCAAGCATCCGCGTGCCCGCGATGAGCGGGATCGCGGCGGCCACGGCGGCCTCGAAGCGCAGCTCGCGCCTGGCGAGCTTCGCGGCCTCGTGCAGCGCGTTCCACTCCTTCGCGACGAGCTCCTTGTTCGCGGTGACGACGTGACGGCCCCGCTCGAATGCAGCGAAGTGCAGGTCGCGCGCGGGCGACGTGCCGCCGATGACCTCGATGACGACGTGGATGCTCGGGTCGTCGAGCAGGCGGAAGGGGTCGGTCGTGACCGCGAGGTCTCCCACGTCGCGCGCTTTGCGGCGGTCTCGCACGGCCGCTCCGACCAGGCGGACCGGACGGCCCGCGGCGGCATCGAGCCGCTTTCCCCGGTCCGCGAACGCGCGCGCCACCGCGGACCCCACGGTCCCGAGTCCGAGCAGCGCGACGCCGACCGGTGTGCTCATCGAGCGATGAACACTAGCCGGTCGGCGCGGTCGGACGGCCCCACGCGACGTAGCCGACGACCTCGGAGCGGACATGGTCCATCCGATGCCGCGCGAAGAGGTCGCGGCTCTCGGCTTGGAACGTCGCCGCACGCGGCCCGAGCGTCACGCGCGACAGCGTGCTGGTGCTGCCGAGCAGCGACAGATAGTCGTCGACCGACTCGTCGAATATCTCCGGTGCGGTCCGCTCCTCGCCCTCGAGGGCGAACGCGCGGTGGGCGACGATCTGTGCGACGAGCTCGTGCGTCTCGCTGTGGTGCTCGAGCGGCGAATAGCGACGAATGATGTCGGTCATTTCCGATCGCCACGCGCCGGTGTGGGTCGTCTCGGTGTCCACCAGGGCGAGCCGCCCGCCGGGCGCGAGGACATCCCGGAAACGCGGCATCACGATGTCCCCATCCATCCAGTGGAAGCTCGCGCCGCACGTGATGAGACCGTACGGCGGTGTCAGCGCCGCGTCTTCGGCGCGAGCGACGATCCAGCGGATCCGAGCGTCGTCTCCGCCGGGCAGGCTCCGCCCTCGGGCGATCATCGCGGGCGACGGATCGACCGCATCGATGCGTTCGATGGAGCGTGGTAGGTATCGCGCGAGCGCACCCGTGCCCGCGCCGGCATCGAGCACGACGCGCGGCTCCACGACCAGACGTTCGAGGATGTCGAACACGCCGGACGGGTAGGGTGCGCGAAATCGGTAGAGATGCGCGGCCTCTTCGTCATCCCAGGTGCGGCCGAGCCGCGACGTCATTGGCCGATCGCGTCCTCGAGGAGGTCGAGTGCGGCGGCGACGCTCGCGAGCCGGTTGCCGCCGCGGTCGAAGGTCCACACGTGCTTCTTGACCGCGCTGTGCTTCTCGCTGTCGACCGCCACGTACGTGAGCCCTACGGGCTTACCCGGTGTCGCGCCACCGGGCCCTGAGATGCCGGTGATCCCGAGCCCGATCTTCGCGTCGAGCCGGGAGCGCGCGCCGCGCGCCAGCGCGCCGGCGACGACCGACGAAACGGCACCGTGCGAGTGGATGAGCTGCGGCGCGACGTCGGCGAGGATCTGTTTGGCCTCGTTGCTGTAGACGACCGCGCCGCCACGGAAGTAGTCGCTCGATCCGCCGTGCGCGCTGAGGACGGCGCCGAGCAGACCCCCGGTGCAGGACTCGGCGGCGGCCACCGTCAGCTTGCGCCGGCGCAGCATCACGTGGAGACGTGCCATGTGCTCCACGAGCTCCTCGAACGTGGGCGCGCGCTTGGCGGGCACTGCGCCAGCCTACGTGAGCTTGCGCTTTGCCTGCGGGAAGTACATCGGGAGCGTGCCGATGCCGATCCCGAGTGCCATGGCCAGCAACAGGACACCGGCGTCGGCGACGAGTGACGGCGGACGGCCGATCATCAGCAGCGCGATAGCGGTCAGCTCGAGCGTGGTCTTGATCTTGGCGGCGATGCCCGCACCGACCTCGATGTGCCGGCGATACGCGATGACGCGGAGCGCAGTGACGGCCCCTTCTCGGAGCGCGACAAGCTGCGCGAACGCGGGAGGCACCAGACCGGTGGCTGCGAGACCGGCAAGAGCGAGGACGACGAGCGCTTTGTCGGCCAGCGGGTCGAGCAGAGCGCCGCGAGGCCCCGCGCTGCCCCACCGCCGCGCGAGAAAACCATCAAACGCGTCGGTGATAGCGGCCGCCACGAAGAGCGCCAGTGCGAAGACCTGCTGATCGGCCAGGACGAGGGCGAAGACGGGGATGCCGGCAAGAGCTCGCAGCAGGACCAGCGCGTCGGGGATGCTCACTGCGCCGTGTAGGTGCGCTCCACGACCTCGCCCTGTTGACCGAGAGCGACGGCCGGCTGCCCGTTGTAGCTCACGACGGTCGCCGCGCCGTTGCCGGATCGCAGGCGGACCTCTCGCCCGGTGTACGTCGCGGTCTCGCCCTCCTTGAACACGCGACCCGTCCCGGGGACGACCGTGCCGTCCACGACGGCCTGGAGCCACGCTTCCCCGCCCTTGAGCGTGACGCTCACGACCGCCGCGGTGTACGCGACGGTCACAGCGCGCGCCTCGGTGGTCGTGACGCCGGCGGCGTTGCGCGCGACGACCGTGATCGTGTGTGCGCCCGCCGGATAGGTGAACCGGACCTCGAAGCGGCGTCCGGCATCGATGGGCATCTGGAGGCCGTTGATCGTCAGCGCGCTCACCGTGGGATCGAAGCCGCCCCGCACGAGGACCGGCGTGTTCGTGTAGGTGGCGCCGTTCGGCGGTTCCTCGATGATCACCACCGGCTGTGCCGGGCTGGTCGCGGCCGTCTCGAGCCGGACGGTCCGAGACGCGCGGCCCACCTTCCCGGTGACGTCGAGGACCTCGACGACGATGTGGTTCGAGCCGGGGTTGAGCTGCACGTTCACGGTGAACGTGCCGTCCGCGCTCGGCCGGATGTCTGCGAGGGTCAGCGGCCCGGGGAACACCTGCACGGTGACGCGTCCGTCGGCGACGGTGCGGCCCTTCACGACGAAGTCGGCGGACTGAGCGATCGCGTCCGACGCCGGCTCCGTGACCTCGATCCGCGGCGGCACGGCGAACGACACGAACTGGTAGTAGAGGTAGCCCACGAAGAGGACGATGCCGGCGAGCACGACGACCGGAACGAATACCGCGGGCGTGAAGATGAAGCTCCGCCGGACGATCGGAGACATCGGCTTGAACGAACGCGGCGCATCGGGCTGGTCGCGCTCCTGGTGCAGCTGGACGACGAGGTCCTCGGTCGCGAGATCGAGATACTCGGCGTAGTTGCGCAGGAACCCCTTCGTGTACACCGTGCCCGGGAGCGTCTGGTAATCGCTGTCCTCGAGGGCCTTCAGGAACTTCTCACGGATGCGCGTGTCGGAAGCGGCCTGCTCGAGCGTGATCCCCTTCTTCTCACGTTGCGCGCGAAGCGTCTCTCCGAGCCTGGCCATCGTTACTCGCCGTCCGCGCGCGGGGCGCCGTACACCTCACGGAACTTGCCGGGCCCGCGGTCGGGGCCGACCACGCCGTTGCGCTCCATGATGTCGATGAGCCTGCCGGCACGCGCGAAACCGATCGTCATCTTGCGCTGCAGCATCGAGACCGACGCCTTGCCCTCGTGGCGGACGATCTCGACCGCCTCGTCGTAGCGCTCGTCCTCGATGTCCTCGCCCTCGGACTCGCGGCGCGTCAGACGGTCGGGGCCCTCGACGACCTTGGGGTGCCGGTCGTACGCGGTCCCGCTCTGGAGCGTCCAGTGCCGGCTGATGAGCTGGATCTCCTGGTCGGACACGAAGACGCCCTGCGCCCGGATCGGCTTGGCGAGGTCAGGCCGTAGGACGAGCATGTCCCCGCGTCCGAGCAGCTTCTCCGCACCGGTCATGTCGATGATGGTGCGCGAGTCGACCGCCGATGCGGTAGCAAACGCGATGCGAGCGGGGATGTTCGCCTTGATGAGCCCGGTGATGACGTCGACCGACGGCCGCTGCGTGCCGAGCACGAGGTGGATGCCCGTGGCACGCGCCAGCTGGGCGACGCGGGTGATCTGCTTCTCCACCTGGATGGGCGCCTGGAGCATGAGATCCGCGAGCTCGTCGATGACGAACACCACGTACGGGATCCGGTCCGAGCCGGTGTGCTTCTCGTTGTACTGCCCGATGTTCCGCGAGCTGGTGCGCGCGAACAGCCGGTAGCGGCGGTCCATCTCCCCGACCACCCAGTACAGGGCGTTGATGATCTTCTCCGCGTCCGTCATGACCGGCGTGATGAGGTGCGGGACGTCCCCGAATGCGGTGAAGTCGACTCGCTTCAGGTCCCCGATGAGCAGGCGCACGTCGTCCGGCGTGGCGTTGAGGAGCAGGCTGCAGAGGATCGAGCTGATGTTGACGCTCTTCCCCGACCCGGTCTGGCCGGCCACCAGAAGATGTGGCATCGCGCCCAGGTCGAGCACGATCGGCGCGCCGGCGACGTCTCGCCCGAGCGCCACCGTGAGCTTGGAGGGCGAGCCGCGGAAGATCGCGGTCTCGACGACGTCACGCAGCGACACGAGGCCGACCGCGAGGTTCGGGACCTCGATGCCGACGACGCTCTTGCCGGGGATGGGCGCTTCGATGCGCAGGGTCCGCGCGGCGAGGGCCAGGGCGAGGTTGTCGTTGAGCGACTCGACGCGCGACAGCAGGACGCCGGGCGCGATCTTGAGCTCGTATCGCGTCACGACCGGTCCGGGCGTGACCTCGACGACCTTCGCCGTGATGTTGAAGTGCGCGAGCGTCTGCTCGATCACCTCGGCGCTGCGACGGATCTCGCTGCTCGTTCCGGCATGGCCTGCGTCGCCCATCCCCAGGATGTCCACCGGGGGCAGCGTCCAGCTCTTGTCCGCCTTGGAATGGAGCACGCCCTCGACGGCGACGTTCTTGTCGGGTAGCCCGGCGATCGACGGCGTGAAGGCGCCTTCCGGGGCCGAGGACGCCTCGTCGGCCTCCGGCGGCGGCAGGAGGCGCAGCGGGGGCTTCGGCGCCGGAGCCGCGGCCTTGGGCCGCTCGGGGGGCATGTTGATGCGCAGGGGGGCCGCGGGCTCCGGCTCCTCAGCCGGCGGGTCCTCGGCGACCCGGACGAAACGGCCCGCGGTCCCGCCAGGCAGGCTCACGCCGGGCCGAAGCGCGGCGCGGCGTTCCCAGGCCGGCCGGATGAGATCGCCGAGCGTTCGGTTCGCCGCGACGACGACGCCCACCAGGAGAAGAGCGACGAGCGCGATCGGACCGCCGACCTCGCCGAACGCACCGGCGGCGACGCTCGCCACGCTGGCGCCCACCATCCCACCGGCGCCCGCGCCCACCGCGGGATCGCCGCGCTGGTAGTGCTGGGCGATCGCGAGGAGCGCGATGAAAACGAGCGTGCCGCCCGCGAACGGGATGACCGCGCTGCGCCGCATGAGGCCGAACCACATCTCCGCGGCGAGCGCGGCGAGGAGGAGCGGCACGGCGAAGGCTCCCCAGCCGAGCAGCGAGACCAGGAAGGAGTGCCACCAGTGCAAGACCGGCGCACCCTGATCCGCGACGAGCGCGACGATCGAGAGCACGGCGAAGGTGAGCAGCGCGATCGCGCCGACCTCGTTGCGGACGCGCGGGTCCACCGCCGGGACCGCCCCGCGCTGCGGCTGGCGTCGCGAGACGCGGCGGGCGCTCATACCTGCATGATCACCGGCAGCACCATCGGCCGGCGCTTCGTCCGCTCGTACAGATACGCCGTCACGCTGTCGTGGATCGAGTCGCGGAGCGTCGCGACCTCGGCGAGGTGTTCGCCGGTCTGCGCCTCGTTCAGCCCGTCGAGAATGCGCTGCTTGGTGCGCTCCACGATGTCGTTGGCATCCTCCTCCGGTACGAAGCCCTTGGTGACGATGTCGGGGCCCGACAGCACCTTGCCGGTCTGGCGCTCGATGGTGAGCACCACGAGGAAGATCCCGTCGCTGCCGATCGACCAGCGGTCGCGCATGACGGACTGGCTCACGTCGCCGACGCCGAGACCGTCGACGTAGACGACGCCCGACGCGACCTTCTCGCCGAGACGCGCACCGTGCTCGTCGATCGCCAGCGAGTCGCCGTTGGTGATGACGAACGCGTTCCCCTGCGCGACACCGAGATCGATCGCGATCCGCGCGTGACGCACGAGCATGCGGTACTCGCCGTGGACGGGGACGAAGTACTTCGGCCGCAGGATGTTGAGGAGCAGCTTCAGCTCCTCCTGGCTGGCGTGCCCCGACACGTGCGGGCGCACGCCCGCGTCGTAGATGACCTCGGCGCCGAGCTTGAAGAGGTTGTCCACCGTACGGCTCACCAGCTCCTCGTTGCCGGGGATCGGTGTCGCGGACATGACGACGGTGTCGCCGTCCTTCACCACGACGTGCCGGTGATCACCGAGCGCCATGCGTGAGAGCGCGCTGGTCGGCTCACCCTGGCTGCCGGTCGTGATGATGCAGACCTCGTGGTCCGGGAGCTTGTCTATCTCTTTCGGATGGATGAGCGAGCCCTCGGGGAACGCGAGGTACCCGAGCTCGCGCGCGGTCCGGGTGTAGTTCTCCATCGAGCGCCCGATGATCGCCGTCCGCCTGCCCCAGGCCGCGGCCACATCGACGATCTGCTTGATGCGCGAGATGTTCGACGCGAACGTGGTGGTGATCACGCGCCCCGGTGCGCGCGACATGATCGTATCGAGCAGGTCACCCACGTGACGCTCGGACTGCGTGTAGCCGGCGACCTCGGCCCGGGTCGAGTCGGAAAGCAGGAGGAGGACGCCGCGCGCGGCGATCTCCGACAGCCGGGCGAAGTCGGTCTGCTTGCCGTCGACCGGCGTGTGGTCGAACTTCCAGTCGCCGGAGTGCACGACGGTGCCGTAGCGCGTGTCGATGGTCAGGCCGACCGCGTCGGGGATGCTGTGACACACGTAATAGGAATCGCAGGTGAAGGGACCGACCTTGAAGGGCGTCCCCGGCGCGATCTCGACGGCGTTGACCTTGTCGGCGAGCTTGTGCTCTCGGAGCTTGGTCCGCATCAGTCCGAGCGTGAGCTTCGTGCCGTAGACGGTGACGTCGGGGAGATCGCGCAGGACGTAGGGCAGCGCACCCATATGGTCCTCGTGCGCGTGCGTGAGGATGATCCCGCGCACCTTCGCCTTCTCCTGCCGCAGGTACGAGATGTCGGGGATCACGAGGTCGATGCCCAGCATCTCCTCGTCCGGGAACATGAGCCCGGCATCGACGACGACGATGTCGCCGCCCTGCTCGATGGCGAGCATGTTCTTCCCGATCTCACCGACGCCGCCGAGGGGAATGACGCGCAGCGCGTTAGCCAAAGAGCGTCATCTGGTCCGCTGTCTTTTTCTCCCCCACCTGCTCCTTGGCCACCGGCTCGGTCGCGAGAAGTAGCGCGAGCGCCGCGAAGTCACCGGCCAGGGCGCCGCGCAGCGCCGGCTGATGAAGCGCGGCCGCCGGGTGATACACCGGGAAGATCGTCAGTCCCTCGACCTTGCGCGGCCGCCCGTGGATCCGCGAGATCGACTCGCCCGGCAGGAACTTCGCCATCGCGTGCCGCCCCAGCGTGACGACGACCTTCGGCTTCAGCACCTCGAGGTGACGGCGCAGCCACATGTCGCAGGCGTTCACCTCGTCGGGCAGCGGGTCGCGGTTCTCCGGGGGACGGTGGCGCACGACGTTGGTGATGAAGACCTTGCCGCGGTCCAGCCCGATGCCCGTGAGCAGCTCGTCGAGCACCTGGCCGGCCGCGCCGACGAACGGGCGGCCCTGGAGGTCCTCGTTGTAGCCGGGGGCCTCGCCCAGGAAGAGGATGCCCGACTCGGCGCTCCCCTCACCCGGGACGGCCTGGCGGGCGCTGCGGTAGAGAGGGCACGCCGCGCAGGCCCGGATCTCGTCCGCGAGCATGCGCAGCTGGTCTTGCATCAGCGGTGAATTATGGGTCCCTTCGTGTCGCTGTTGTGGAATTCGACGGCATGTCGGAAGAACAACTCTCCGCAGGAGCACACCACAGGCGGCGGGCTCTTGTGAGCGTACCGGAACTCGATCAGGACTTCGTCGGCGCCTTCCGAGCCAAGTAGAGCACGTCGGTATAGATGCGCTTCGGCATCTCGACCACGTCCACCACAAAGCCGGCGCGCTCGAACATCGCGACGCCCTCCTCCCGTGACGGGAAGAAGAAGCGCTCGCGACCGCCCTTGGTCAGGCCCAGGCTCACGGTGACCAGCTCCTGCCCGTAAGTGAGCGCGTAACGCGGATCCAGCCTGCGCTCCTGCGCCTTCACGACGAGTGGTCCGCCCTCGCCCAGCGCGGCGGCCGCGTTGCGGAGCACGCGCTCCTGCTGCTCGAACGGCAGCAGGTAGAGGACGTCGACGATCGTCACCGCGTCGCAGCGCGGCGGAGCCTCCGACGCGATGTCCCCCACCTCGAAGCGCAGCCACTGCGTGTCCTGGATCGCGGCACGCGCGATCTCGATCTTGCGCGGATCCAGGTCGATCCCCAACACGCGTCGGGTGGGCGACGCCTCCCGCAACACACACGCGAAGAGGCCATGGCCGCACCCGAGGTCGACGATGAAGCCCTTCTTCGGCACGTAGCGCTCGACCACGGCAAGGTCCGAGAGGAACGCCCGCCCATGGACGAAGAGCCGCGCCGCCAGCGGCGCGTGCGTGTACCGGCGCAGCGCGCGGCCCAGCGAGCCGGTCGCGGTCGCGCCGGGCATCAGTGCACCCGCCAGATGACGCCGGTGCCGCCCAGGGCCGCGCGCAGGAGCGGGTCCGTGAGGACCGCGAGGTCGTCGGCGCGGTCGTGCTGCAGCGCGTCGCGGTGCCGCAGCTCCTCATCGACATATCCCGGATGGCCCGAGAGCTCCCCCAGCCCGCCGTACGCCGCGAGGAGCGCGACCCCGGCAGCGTCGAGCCGCGGCCGCTGAGAGGTGAGGTCGACGTACCAGGACGGCCCGCGGATCCCGCGGAACGCCAGATCCGACACGAGCGAGGCGGCGTGCAGGGAAGCGATCTTCGGATGGGGACGGAACCGGGGCGCGCGTGCGCGACGCAGCCAGCGCACGCCGAGCTCGCGCGCCACACGTCCGACCACGAGCGCCACCGGCGGGATGAGATGGGCATGACGATGGGAGTCCCAGGCCAGCGCAGGCACGCCCCAGGCGCGGGCCCGGGCGGTCTGCGCACGGAGCTCGGCGGCCAGCTCGGCGGCCCGGATCCGCCCGCTGAAGACGCGGCGCGCGAAGGCCGGTAGCGGATAGAAGCTGCCGTCCTCGTCGCAGAG
>DATEDV010000345.1:0-7718 GCA_035281485.1 Candidatus Limnocylindria bacterium
TGCGATCGACGCGCTCGGCCGGCGTCTCCGCGTGCGGACGAGCACTCCAGCCCACGGCGCCGACGATCGCGAGGAGCGCGATCAGGATGAACGCGCGCTGGCGCGTCATCGCGTGGCCTGCGCTCGGAGCCGGTCGATGCCGTTCACGAGCTGGGCTTCGGTGATCGCCCCGATGATCCGGTCGGCGACGATGCCGTCGGTCCCGATGAAGTAGGTCTCCGGCGGACCGCGCACGCCGTACGCGAACGCGATCCGGCCATCGGGGTCCTGCACCGTTGGCCAGGTGACCCCGTTCGCGCTGACATAGGCGCGTGCCTTCTCGGTCGAGTCGGCGTAGACGATGCCGATGATGACGACGTCGCTCGTGCGGTACCGCTCCCAGACCCGCACGAGCGCGGGGTTCTCCTCTTTGCAGGGCGGGCACCATGACGCCCAGAAGTTCAGCACGACGACCTTGCCGGCGTAGGCGCCGAGTGACAGGTCGCCGCTCCCATCCAGCTTTTCCGCGGTGAACATCGTGGCGGGCTTGTCGATGATCACCGGACGGATGTCGCGCGGGTCGTAGCGGAACGAGAGCATGAGGACGACGGTCAGCGCCGCGATCCCGAGCACGATGGAGTACCGCAGCCAGCGCGGCATCAGTCGCCCACCGTCGCAGGCGCTTCCGCGAAGGGTCGCGCGACCTCGCGGCGCTTCGGCTGCGGCAGCGCGGCGATGACCGCGCCGAGCCCGACGACCGCGCCGCCCAGCCACAGCCAGGAGATGAGCGGGATCACCAGCACGCGGATCGTCGCCCACGAGCTCGCGGTCTCGTCGTACGCGGCGAGGATGGTGTACACGTCGTCGCGCAGGCCGGCCGCGATGCCGGGCGAGCCGACCGCCTGCGTCGCGTTCGGGAAGAACACCACCGCGGGGTGCAGCGTCTGGTCGGCGCCGTTGCCGGTGATGACGAGATCCGCGACGAGCAGGTCGCGCTGCGGCTCGCGCACGTTCCGCAGGCCGACGTAGCTCACGGTGTAACCGGCCACGTCGAAGCGCTCGCCGGCGCGCAGGGTGCGCTCGACCTCGATCGTCTTCGACTGACTCGTGGCGATGGCGACGGCGACGAGCACGATGCCCAGATGCACGACATACCCGCCGTAGCGGCGGCCATTCCGGCGGAGGAGGTTCGCGAACGCCGTCGCCGCGCTCTCGCCGTGCAGCGTGCGCCGCGCGCGGACGCCGCGCGCGAATTCCTGGAGCACCGTCGCGGCGACGAACGCCGCGAGAGCGTAGGTGAGCACGCCGAAGGCGCCGCCGATGCCGGTCGCGACGGCGAGCAGCGCGCCGGCGGCCGCCGCGACGATCGGCGCGGTGAACTGCCGCTCGAGCGTCGCTCGCGAGGCGCCGTGCCACGGCAGCTGCGGCCCGATGCCCATGAGGAACAGGAGCGCGAGAGCGAGCGGGACCTCGACGCGGTCGAAGTACGGCCGTCCGATCGAGAGCTGCGCGCCGCTGATCGCCTCCGCGATGAGCGGGTAGAGCGTGCCGAGGAGCACGGTCAGCGTCGCGGCGACGAAGACGACGTTCTGGAAGAGGAAGATCGCCTCTCGCGACAGCGGCGCGCCCACGCTGCCGGCGTCGCGGAGCATCGGCATGCGCCATAGCAGCAGGCCCACTGAGAGCACGACGATGGCGACGAGGTAGCCGAGCAGGAGCGGACCGATCGCGGACTGCGTGAAGGCATGCACGGAGTTCACGACCCCGCTTCGCGTGAGGAACGTGCCGAGGATCGTGAGCGCGAACGTCGCGATCACGAGCGAGAGGTTCCAGCTGCGCAGGAGGCGACGTTTCTCCTCGACCATCACCGAGTGGAGGTACGCGGTCGCGACGAGCCACGGCATGATCGCCGCGTTCTCGACCGGATCCCAGGCCCAGTAGCCGCCCCAGCCCAGGACCGCGTACGACCACCACGAGCCGGCGACGATGCCGACCCCGAGCAGACCCCAGGACACCAGCGCGAAGCGGCGCGTCGCGACGAGCCAGCGGTCACCGCCCTCGCCGAGGATCAGCGACGCGATCGCGTACGCGAACGGGACCGAGAAGAGCACGTACCCGAGATAGAGGAGCGGCGGATGCAGCGCCATCAGCGGGTGGTTCTGGAGCAGCGGGTTCGGCCCGTTGCCATTCGCGGGGACGATCGCGCTGCGCACGAACGGATCCGCCGCCGGTGTGGTGACGAGCAGCAGGAAGAACGCGAGCATCGCGAAGAGGACGGCGAGCGCGGTCGCGGCGAGCCGCGGCAGCGCGGGGGTCCCGCGCCACGCGACGTACGCGGTGGCGCCGGCGAGGATCGCCGTCCAGAGGAGGATCGAGCCCTCGAGCGCGGCCCAGAGCGAGATGATCGTGAAGAAGAGCGGCGTCTCGAGCGCGTTGTTCCGCGCGACGTACGCGATCGAGAAATCGTGCGCCACAAGGGCGCCCACCATCGCCAGGGACGCGAGCACGACCAGGAGGAACGTGACGAGCGCCGACCAGCGCGCGCTGGCCAGCGCGCGTCCGTCGCGCCTCGCCGCTGCGTAGGCGGCGGCGCCGATACCCCAGATCGCCAGCGGCAGCGCGGCGCGGAGGGCGCCGATCCCGATGTCGGCGAAGGTGAGCGTCATGGCGTGTTGTGCCGCGGCGTCGCGCCGGGTGGCGGCGGCGCGTACTGCTCGTCGTGCTTGGCGATGACCTGCGTCGCGCGGAACGTCCCGTCGGCGGCGAACGATCCTTCGACGACGGCACCCGCGCCCTCGCGCAGCAGCGCCGGCGGCGCGCCGGTGCCGATCACCGTGACGCGCGTCGTGCCGTCCGAGAGCACGAAGCGCAGCTCACGTGTCTGCGGCTCGAAGCGCAGGCTTCCGGGCTCGACCTGACCGCCCAGACGCGCGGCGGTCCCCGCCGCGACGCTCCGGTCGCGCGCTTCGGTCGGCGTGAGGTAGTACACCGCCGAGCTCGCGAGGTTCTGGACCGCGACGAAGCCGATGAGGACCGCGGCGGCGAGCACCGCTATCAGCAGGACGCGGCGCGCTCCCATGGATTCAACTTCCACGGCGCCGGCGGAGCGAGATGACATACAACGCGATGCCGCCCCAGACGAGGACGTACGCGGCGACGATGAAGCCGAGGTTCTCGATCACGCGCGGGCCTCGAGCATCCGCCGCTGCCGGTCGAGCTCGATGGACATGCGCTCCGCCAGGAACGCGAAGTACAGGAGCGTGAACGCGATGACGCTCACGAGGAGCGCGACGCCCATCGACGCCTCCATGGCCGGGCTGCCGGTCGCGCGCATCACGGTCGGCAGCTGATGCAGCGAGTTCATCCACAGCACCGACAAATGGACGATGGGGATGTCGATGACCGCGATGACGCCAAGGACCGCGGCCCGCGTGGCGCGGCGCTCGAAGTCGGTCGAGAGCGAGCGCAGCAGGAGGTAGCCGACGTACATCATGAACATCACCGCCGTCGTCACGAGGCGCGGGTCCCACGTCCACCACACGCCCCACGTCGGCTTCGCCCAGATCGAGCCGGCCAGGATGAACATCCCGGTGAAGAGGACGCCGATCTCGGCGGACGAGACGGCCAGCGCGTCGAACCACGGCCGCTTCGTGAGCAGCCAGCCGAGGCTCGCGACGAAGACGATGAAGAACGCGAGGTACGCGAGCCAGGCGAGCGGGACGTGCACGTAGAGGATCCGGTACACGTCGCCCTGCACCGCGTCGGTCGGCGCCCACACGAGCGCCATGAAGGTCGCGATCACCGAGCCGACGATCGCGAGAATGCCCAGCCAGGGCTGGACGCGGATGGCGGGGAAGGGCGAAGACGTCGTTTCGATCATTCGATGGCCGCAGGAACGATGGTAAGGCCGAGCACTCCGTAGACGAGCGCGAAGGCCGCGAGGATACCGGCCCATCCGAGCGCGGCCGTCGCGTCACCACTGAGCGAGGCCGCGGCGCCCTGCGTGCACGCGACGAGCTGCGGGATGAGGATCGGGAACGAGAGGATCGGCACGAGCGCGACGCGGGCGCGCACGCGAAGCGCGAGCAGCGTCGCGAGCACCACGACCGGCGGCAGGGCGAGGATCCCGAGGACGCCGACAAGGATGAGATGACCGCCGAGCGCGACGTCCAGCCCGAGCAGCGCGAGCGACAGTACGGCGGCCGCCAGCGCGACGATCGCGAGCACGATGACGATCGCGACGAGCTTCCCGGCGTACAGGGCCTCACGTCCGCCCGCGAGCACGAGCACCGCGTCGATCGCGTCGTCCTCGAGCTCGCGATCGAACGAGCGCGTCGCCACGAGCGTCGCGGCGAAGAGCATCGCGATCCAGAACAGCGCGCTCGCGACGACGGGCTGTCGCGCCTGCGCCGGTCCGAACGCAAGGCTCTCCATCAGCACGAGGAGTCCCGTGAACGTCAGCGCGGCCACGAGGCCGTCCGGACTCCGGCGCTCGGCGGCGAGATCGCGCGCCGCGACCAGCAGCGCGCGATCGACGGCGCTCAAAGCCGGCGCAGCGCGCCGTCGTCGAGGACGTAGTGCTGCGTCGCGTCCTGATCGAGCTCGTGATGCATGTGCGTCGCGAGGAGCACGGCCCGGTCCCTGATCAGCGCGGTATTGATCGCCGCGCGCAGTCGGACCAGCGCGGTCGAGTCGAGATCCGCGAACGGCTCGTCGAGCAAGACGACCGGCGCGCTCTCGGTGTCGATCCGCGCGAGCGATGCGCGGCGCCGCTGCCCCGCGGAGAGCCGCTCGATCGGCCGGTCCATTTCGTCGCCGAGACCCCAGCTCCGCAGCGCGGACGGCACGTCGCTCGCGGCGAGTCCGCGGAATGCGGCGAGGAACGTGAGGTTCTCGCGCGCGGTGAGACCGCGCAGGAGCATCGGGCGATGGCCGATATACAGCGGCGGCCCGCCCGGCGCGTCTCGGCGGCCCCGCGTCGGCGGCACCAGGCCGGCCAGGGCGCGCAGGAGCGTCGTCTTGCCGGCGCCGTTGGGACCGCGCAGGAGCGTGAGTCCGGGCCTGAGCTCGAGCGAGATCCCCCGGAGGATCGTGCGGTCATCGAGCACGACCGTGACATCGTTGAGGGATGCCTGTGCTGGCGGCGCTGCGGTCTCGGGCACGCGCCGCATGATGGGGCGGCTCCTATGCCTCTGCAGCGCCGCCGTCGTGCTCGTCGCCATCGCCTGCGCGCCGGAGCCGGCCGCTACCGAACCGATAGCACGCGGACGTCAGGTGTACCGCGCGCTGAACTGCGCGAGCTGCCACGAGGGCAGCCTGTTCAACCTGTTCCGGCCCGTCGGGCCGACACTGAACGAGGCCGGCCTGGTGGGCTCCAAACGGGTGCCGGGCATGAGCGCCGAGGACTATCTGCGGCAGTCGATCACCGAGCCCGGCGCGTACCTGGTGCCGGGGTACCCGGACTCGATGCCGCGGGGGCTGGCCGGGGACCTATCGGCCGAGGATCTGGCCGCGCTGGTGGCGTATCTGGCGTCGTTGAAGTGAACGATGGCTCCTAACAGCTCGCTCCCGGGACCCGTTACGTCTGGTGGAAAGGAAGAGGATGCCGCTCTGGCCGTACGGGCGTCCAAAGGTGACCCGAGCGCGTTCGGGATGCTCTACGACCGGCACGTCAGCGCCGTCTACCGCTACGTGTACTACCGCGTGCGCGACGACGCCGAGGCGGAGGACCTCACCAGTGATGTGTTCATGAAGGCGCTGCGAGCGATCCCGCGGTACGAGCCGCGCCAGGCGTTCCTGGCCTGGCTCTACCGGATCGCGCGCAACTCCGTCATCGACCACGTGCGGCGCGGCGGCCGGCAGGTCTCCTTCGAGGACGCGCTCCGGCACGAAGAGGTGCACAACGCCGTCGACCCAGACCTCGAGCTGCTCGCCGGCTCCGACAAGGCGACGCTTCGCACCGCCCTCAAGCGGCTCACGCCGCTGCAGCAGGAGGTCATCGTTCTCCGGTTCCTCGAGGGTTACTCCACCGACGAGATCGCGAGGCTCATCGGTAAGCGCGAAGGCACCGTGCGCGGGATCCAGTTCCGTGCTCTGGGCGCGCTGCGACAGCTGATCCCGTCGCGCGAGGCAATGGGTTGAGCGACCGCAGGCTGCCCGAGCCGCGCATGCGGGACGAGTTCCGCCGCGAGCTCCGCGCGCGTCTGATGCGCGAAGCCGCGATCACCCTCGTGCCACGTCGTCGCGAGACGGCGTGGACGGCCTGGCTGCGTCCCGCGCTCGCCACGGGCCTCGCCGCCGCGGTGCTCATCTTCGGCGCCGGCTCGGCCGCGGCGAACAGCGTCCCCGGTGACGCGGCGTTCGGTCTGAAGCGTGCGTTCGAAGAGGTCCGCGTCGCCCTCGCGTTCGACGAGGTCGAGCGGGTGCGCGTGCTCGCGGAGATCGCCGATCAGCGTCTGCACGAGCTGGGGCAGGTCGCGTCTCGCGACGACAAGGCGCCCACGGCGTCCGAGGAATACGCGGCGGCGGTCGCGCGCTTCCGCGCGGCGGTCGATGCGCTGCAGGAGGCCGCGCCCGAGGACGACAGGAGCGACCTGGCGCAGGACGTCGCCGACGCCGCTCGCGAGAAGCACGAGATCATCCTCGAGCAGCTGAAGGAACGGCTGGCCGAGCGCGCGAAGGCGCCGGTCGAGCGCGCCATCGAGGAAGAGCGCCGCGACACGCCGAACACCAGAGAGAAGAAGGACAAGGACGCCCGCGAACCGCAGGACAACGCCTCGCCCCGAGGGAACGAGCGCACCAACGCGCCCCGCACGTCGCCGCCGGCGCGTCGTCCTTAGCTAGCTAGGCGGAGCGCGGCGCGGCGGCACGACGCCGCGGTGGGGATCGCGCCGGAGGTCTATCGCCGGGATCGGTCCGTGCGGCGGACCAGGGCGGGGTGGCGGTGCCGCAGGCGGAAGCTCTTCCTCCGAAGACTCGAAGCTCCAGCGTACGAGACCGCCCGTCTGTCGCGCGATCCAGCGCAGCGCGGATCCGAAAACGTTCAGGAGCCCTCCTGTCCTCATGCCAGGTCGATGGAGCACCGACCGTGCCAGATGGCACGGCGGGTGCATACGAACTGCGTCATGTGCACCTGTAAAGTCTGCATCAGCGAGCGTCTCTTCCTTCGCATCATCGCCCTTCTCGTGGCGTGAAGCGCGTCCTCATCGCTGAGGACGACCCGGATCTGACGGATGTCCTCCGGCAGGCCCTCGCCGAGCGACTCGACGTCGAGGCCGACGCTGTGGCCAACGGCGCGCTCGTCATGGACTTCGTGGGGGGTCGCCGTCCCGATCTCCTCATCCTCGATGTGCATCTCCCGGGTCTGAGCGGCCTCGATGTCTTCGACCTGCTCCGGAGCGACCCGCACTGGCAGGGCGTCCCGGTGCTATTCCTCACCGCGCTGCCCGAACAGGCAGCCACCGCCAACGCCGCCACCGGCGTGCACGAGGTGCTCTCGAAGCCGTTCGATATCGAGGACCTCATCGCACGCGCCAGCCGCCTCATGCAGGGAAGTGAGACCGGTATAGCGGCCTAGAATCGCGCCGTGCCGCGCGCGCAATCCTCACGAACGCAGCGCAGGAAGGCTGAGCCCGCGGTCACGCGGGCTTTTCTCTTTTCGGACCTTCGCGACTACACCAACTTCGTCGAGGCCAAGGGCGATGCCGCCGCGGCGCGCCTGCTGCGCGACTACCGGACGC
>DATEDV010000346.1:0-13863 GCA_035281485.1 Candidatus Limnocylindria bacterium
TGACGAACCCGACGACGACGGCGATGAGCGTGAGCTGGACATGCTCTGCGCCGCGCAGCGCAAGCTCGTCCAGATTGCTCGCAAGCCAGGGATCTAAGCCTCCTATCACATCGCCTCCCGGACCATGCGCCCAAGCTGCGACAGCGTTAGAACGCCAAGGTAACGATCTCCATCTAGAACGACGCCTAGCTGCGCGTCGCTCGCGAGCATCTGTGCGAGCGCGTCGCGCAGGCTCATGTCGGGCGACAGGGTCGGCGCGTTCGACGGCGCGGACGCGCGCGCGACGCTGGCGTCGATATCGGCTCCGCCGACGGTGAGGAGGGCCAGCCGCTTCAGCCCGCGGTCCGAGCCGCAGAACTCCGCGACGAAGTCGTCCGCAGGGTGCGCGAGCAGCTCGCCCGGCGGAGCGAACTGCACGAGACGGCCCTCGCGCATCACCGCGATGCGGTCGCCGAGCATGATGGCCTCGTCGATGTCGTGCGTCACGAAGAGCACCGTCGTTCCCTGATCGCGTTGGATCCGCAGGAACTCCGTCTGGAGCCTGTCGCGCACGATCGGGTCGACGGCGCCGAATGGCTCGTCCATCAACATGACCGGCGGCTCCGCAGCCAGGGCGCGCGCCACACCAACACGTTGGCGCTCACCGCCGGAGAGCTGCGCCGGATAGCGCCGCGCGAAGCGCGACGGGTCGAGGCCAACGAGCGTCAGCAGCTCCTCCGTGCGTGTCGCGGTGCGTTCGTTCGGCCATCCCAGCAGGCGCGGCACGGTGCCGACGTTCTCCGCCACGGTCTGGTGAGGAAAGAGGCCGACCTGCTGGATGACGTAGCCAATACGCCGTCGCAGCGCGGTGGGCTCTTCCCGAAGGACGTCCTTGCCGTCGATGAGGATCGCGCCGGAGGTGGGCTCGACCAGGCGGTTGACCATCTTCAGCGAGGTCGTCTTGCCCGAGCCGCTCGGCCCGACAAGTACGCAGATCCTTCCCGCGGGCACAGTGAAGGAGAGCCGGTCGACGGCGAGGTGATCGGAGAAGCGCTTGGAGACATCGCGGAACTCCACGGTCGCGCCGCGCGTGCCTGCCACGGCTGGAGGATATGAGCGGCACAGAGGTATCGTCGGCGCGGTGAGCGCCGCCCCCGAGCTGTGTCCGCATCTCCGATCGGCGAAGGATCACGCGCCGAACACCCCGCGCGGGTGCGAGGAGTGCCTTGCGAGCGGGGACGACTGGGTGCATCTCCGCCTGTGCCTGACCTGCGGTCACGTCGGGTGCTGCGACGACTCGCGGAACACGCACGCGACGAAGCACCATCACGCCACCGGCCATCCCGTGATCCGCTCGTTCGAGAAGGGCGAGCGGTGGCGGTACTGCTATCCGGACGATCTGTTCGTCGAGTGAGCCCGTCGCCCAACGCGTACGCGCGCGTTCATCCGAAGACAGCCTCCGAGTGGCGGCGCTGGCTGCACGAGAACCACGACAAGGCCTCCGGGGTGTGGCTCGTCTCGTACAAGGCCGCGACCGGCAAGGCCCGCATGACCTACGAGGAATCCATTCCGGACGCGCTCGCGTACGGCTGGATCGACAGCGTGAACAAGCCGCTCGACGACGAGCGGACGATGCTCCTCTTCACGCCGCGCAAGGCGGGGAGCGGCTGGTCGCGCACGAACAAGGTCCGCGTCGCCCAGCTCATGAAAGAAGGGCGCATGCACCCCGCAGGGCTCGCGAAGATCGCCGCCGCGAAGCGCGACGGGTCGTGGACGCTCCTCGACAGCGTCGAAGCGCTCGAGCTGCCGGCCGATCTGCGCAAGGCGCTCGGAGCGGCCGGCTTGAAGAAGTTCGACGCGCTCACGCCCGGCCGCCGGAAGGAGCATCTTCGCGCGTTGGTCACGGCGAAACGTGCGGACACGCGGGCGAAGCGTCTCGCTGAGATCGCGCGCGCCGTGCGAGGCGGCGAGGGCGAGGACGCGGCTACGCTAGGGGCGTGAACGTCCCCCTCGAGCGGTTCCCGGATCCGGCCGCCGCTGATGCCGCTTCGGATCAGCGCGGTGAGCAGCGCGCGGTCCTCGCCGGCGGATGCTTCTGGTGCGTGGAAGCGGTGTACCGGCAGCTCGACGGAGTGTCGGCGGTGACGAACGGCTACGCCGGCGGCACGGCCGACTCGGCGGATTACGAGACGGTGTGCAGCGGCAGGACGGATCACGCCGAGGCGGTCGAGGTGCGCTTCGATCCCGCGAAGCTCGCATTCGGTCAGATCCTCAAGGTGTTCTTCTCGATCGCGCACGACCCGACGACACGCGATCGGCAGGGTCCGGACGTCGGGCGGCAGTACCGGTCGGTTATCTTCTACGCGGATGACGCGCAGCGACGGGTCGCCGAGGAGTACATCAAGCAGCTCGACGCGGCGAAGGTCTTCGATCGTCCGATCGTGACGGAGGTCGTGCCGCTCGAGCGCTTCTATCCCGCCGAGGAATACCACCAGGATTACGCGGCGCGAAATCCGCTCCAGCCCTACATCCTGTTCAACGCACGACCGAAGGTCGACAAGGTCCGCAAGTACTTCAAGGAGCGGCTGAAGAGCCCTCGATGACGCGGCCCTAGTCCAGCCGATACGCGCTGGCGTCGACTCGCGCGGCGACGAGGCGGGGTCGATCCGAAGGCGCAACGGCGAACGCGGCGCGGCACTCGAGCTCGCTCCGCACTTCGACACCGTCGACGCCGAAGCCACGCGCCAGCTGCACGTAGTCGAGCGGTCCGAACGTCGTCCCGGTGACCGGATAGCCCTTGCGCTCCTGGCCGGCCTTGATCTGCGAGAGCGCGTCGTCCGCGAGCACGACGACGGTGACGCCCAGCTTCTCGCGCACGGCGGTCTCGAGCTCGGCCATGAGCATGCCGAAGCCACCGTCGCCCACGACGCAGGCGACGCGGCGATCGCGATGCAGAAGCTTCAGGCCCAGCGCGGCCGGAAGGCCGTACCCCATCGACGACAGCCCGTTCGACATGAAGAAGGTCTTCGGCTCGTACATGGGCATGCACTGCCCGGTGACGGCCTTGTTGTAGCCGACGTCGCATGTCACCAGCGCGTCCTCGGGCAACGAATCGCGCAGGGCGGCGAGCACCTGCTGCGATGTGAGCCGGTCGCGCTTCGGGGCGACGAAGGTACGGAACGAGTCGCGAAACGCGCGTACGTCATCGGCGGACCGTTTCGGCGTCGCCGTGCCGGCGACCGAACGCAGGACGTCGATCCCTTCGCGCACCGGTCCGACGATCTCGGCCGCACTGTCGTAGTAGCGGTCGTCGTTCGGCAGCGGACCGATGTGGACGATCGGCGCGCGCGCGATCCAGTCACGGTCGAGCTCGACGGGGTCGAAACAGATCATGAGGACGAGGTCGGCGTCGTCGATGTACTCGTAGAGCCGCGCGGTGCCGAGCATCTCGATCGTCCCAAGGAACAGCGGATGATCCTCGCGGAACACGCCCTTCGCCTTGGGGCTGACCATGACCGGGATGCGCCACTCCTCCGCCAGAGAGCGAAGCGGGCCGACGGTGCCGTCGTCGTTCGCATCCATCCCGACGAGGATCACCGGACGCTGACTGTCGCAGAGCAGCTGGGCCGCGTGCCCCGCGGCGGCACGATCGACGGCCGCACTCAGATCGCGCGCGCCACGCGACAGGGCGCGTGAGGGCGGCGCGTCTCGCCGTCCGGCCGGCCGCTGCCGGGGCACGTCGCTCGGCACCTCGATGTAGACGGGACCGCGGCGCCGGCGGAGCGCCTCGCGAAGCGCACGATCGACGACGTCGGCAGCGTTCGACGCCGTCAGGCGCGCCTGCCACTTCGTGATCGGCGCGAAGAGCGAACGCAGGTCGAGCTTCTGGTGCGTCGTGATCTCGTAGCGCTCCGCGGGCAGCTGGCCGGTGAACGCGACCAGCGGCGCGCGGTCGAGGTGCGCCTGCGCCACACCGGTGATCAGGTTCGTCGCGCCCGGCCCGAGCGTCGCCACGCACACCCCGGCGATGCCGCTCGCGGTCGCCATGGCCTCCGCCATGAACGCGGCGGACGTCTCGTGACGCGTGAGCACGAACCCGAGACCCGCTTCGCGGAAGCCTTCGATGAGGTCGACGACCTCACCACCGGGGTGACCGAAGACGTAGCGCACGCCGGCGTCGCGCAGCCGCGTGCCGATCAGGTGCGCGACGGTGGCTTCGCTCAGATCCGGATCCGACCGCGTAAGAGCAGCCACGCGCCGGCCGCGATGAGCAGGATGGGCCAGCCGCGCTCGAGCACGCGCGCGCCCTCGGGGCCGAACGTGCTCTCGGCCGCGGCGATGACCGTGAGGATCGCTCCTGGGATGAGCGGCCACCAGCGTCCCGGCGCGCGTGCGCCCGTCGTGACGAGGTCGGCGGCGTAGATCGCCATGAAGCCGAGGCCGAGGCCGAGCACGACGGGCTCTCCCGTCACACCGGCTTCCTCGAGCAGGATGCCGAGCCCCAGTCCGGTCAGGATGCCCGCCGGAACGAGCAGTCCGTAGTGACGCGTCGCGGCGAACGCGGCCGCGAAGACCAGACCGAGGACGAGCACGATCACGCTCGCATCGAGACGGAATAGCTGAACGATGAACAGCGTCACGCCCACGGCGATCAGGATCACGCCGGGAAGCCAACCGCCCAGATCGCGCACGGGCAAAGCATCACCCGTCTGGGTGAAACCTCAAGTTCGGGGCGTCTCTTGTCCCCCCGACGGGGGATGCCCTCATGGGGGAGGCGCCCTACGTTGCCTCAGGGAGCAAATGGTCACCTGGGAGATGCCCGACGGGACCGAGTTCCGATACCTCGGTATCGGCGTATCGGATGCCGCGCTCCGCGAATTCGTGCTCCGGTTCATGTCAAGCGAGGGGATGTCCTGGGACGCCTCCACCTGGGACGACCGCCAGCTCGAGCTGGCGTTCCTCCGGCGCTTTGGCGAGACGATCCGAGTGCTCCGCCAGAAGAGTGCGGGTCGTACGGTGCTGGTCTTCCAGCCGGTGATGGCGGGGGCCTAACGCCCCGCAGTCCACGCCTGCGCATGCGCTCAAGTTCTTCTCAACGTATCGCGTGTGATGGTGCGGGCCTCCGGCATCGGTACTCTGCTCTGGTCGTGAACGATCCCCTCGGCTATCGCATCGAACGAATGGATCCGGCCGAGCTCCCGCCTGCGCAGCTGCGCACGGTGGCCGAGCTGTACCAGGCGCTGCAGCGCGAGCGCACGCCCGAAGATCCCCTCACGCCGGCGGAAGCCATCGAACGCCGGCTTCGCGCAGTCGTGCCCGGCCAGTGGCGCGCCTCGTTCGTGGCACGCGACGCGCGCGGTGCGCTCGTCGGATACGGCGTCGTCAACCGTTCGCTGAACGAGCCGGAGAACGCGCACCTGCGCTGGACCGAGCTCGCCGTGCTGCCGGGGCATCGGCGGAAGGGCGTGGGTCGTGCCCTGCTGCGCCGGCTCGTCGACGCCGTCGCCGATCAGGGCGACGACGTCGTCTTCATGACCCAGACGATCGACCGCGTCCCGTCGGGGACCGCGTTCGCGCGCGCGATCGGCGCCGAGCCCGGACTCGACATGAAGACGAATCAGCTCGATCTCTCCATCGTCGACCGCGCGAAGGTGCAGGAGTGGGCGGCGCTGTCGCCGGAGGGCTACCGCCTCGCGCGTATCGATGACGGCGTGCCGGCCGACCTCGTCGCGCCGTACATCCAGGCGGCGAACGGGATGAACGACGCCCCACGGGGCGGCCTGCGGATGGCGGACTGGAAGCTCACGGAGGAGCAGATCCGCGAGCGCGAGTCGTGGTTCCGTCAGGCGGGCATCGAGTGGTGGCTGCTGGTCGCGCTCCACGAAGCGAGCGGCGAAGGAGCGGGTTTCACCGAGGTCACGTACGACCCGAAGGTGCCGCACGTCATCTGGCAGCAGGGCACCGCCGTCATCGACGCGCATCGCGGCCATCGGCTCGGCCTGTGGATGAAGGCCGTGATGCTCAAGCGGATCCTCGACGAACGCCCGAAGGCGCTGTTCATCCGCACCGGCAACGCGAACACGAACGCGCAGATGCTCGCGATCAACACGCAGCTCGGTTTCGTGCCGGCGTGG
This sequence comes from Candidatus Limnocylindria bacterium, assembly GCA_035281485.1. Classification (GTDB taxonomy): domain Bacteria; phylum Chloroflexota; class Limnocylindria; order P2-11E; family P2-11E; genus CF-39. The sequence continues at coordinate 6,114 of DATEDV010000346.1, forward strand.
TCCGCCTGCCTCTGGCAGATCTCCATCTCCGAGGCGCGCAAAGCCGCCGGCCTCGAGCGCGCCGGAGCGACGACCTGACCGGTCGCTGACGAGCTAGCTGCGGGAGGGCGCCTTCCCCTTCTGTGCGAGCAGCGCGTCGTTCTCGGGCGGCGCATCCTTGTCGAGGTGCGTCACCTTCTGCTGTACACCGTAGGCCTCGGACCCGATCCGTCGACCTGCGCGGCCGATCTCATCGCCGCCCTCACGTAGCGAACCGAGGAACCGATCGCGCGTCACGTTGCGGCGGTACGTGCCGCGTTCCGGGTCGAGGAAGAACATGGCGAGCGCGCCGACGAGTGCGGTCGCGATGAGGCCAAGCATGCGTGCTCCTCCTTGAGGCTTCTCGAAGACCACACCGCCGCATGAGCGGTGCCACTCTGTGCGACACTCGTTGCTCACCCATCGTCATTTCGCAGGGGAGGGGCACGTCATGGCCATCGCCACCCGCCGTCAGCCGCGCATCCCGCTCGAGGAGCTCTGCCGGCTGCCCACCTTCTACCTGCCGACCGTCTCATGGAAGGGCGATCGCGTCGCGTTCTATTGGGACAAGAGCGGCCGGATGGAGCTGTACGTCATGGACCTCGCGACGCGCGAGATCCGACAGCTCAGCCACGGTGAGGTGCCGCGCGCCCTGCGTGCCGGTTTCGCGTGGGACCGCGCGGATCGCGGGATCGTCTTCGCGAAGGACAGCGGCGGGACGGAGCAGCACGATCTGTATCGCATCGACGTGACGACGGGCGAGGTGACCCAGCTCACGAGCGATCCGACGGCCCAGGAGTACGTGGGCCAGTTCAGCCCGGACGACCAGTGGGTCACCGTGCTCACGAACAAGCGCCATCCATCCGCGCCTGACCGGCCCGGCCAGCTGAATCTCTGGAAGATGCGCGCTGACGGCTCCGACTACGCACCGCTCACGAGCTACGCGTTCCCGGTGTTCGGCGGCCTGTGGAGCCCCGACGGCGCGCTCATCAGCTACTCGACGAACGAGGACGCGGGCGATCTCAAGAACGTCGATTCATACGTCATCCGAGCGGACGGCACGGGTGCGCGCAAGGTGCTGTCGGTCAAGGCCGGGTCCAAGGACACCGTTGCCGACTGGCATCCGGACGGCCGCCGCCTCGCGGTGACGAGCGACGCATCGGGCCAGAACCGCGCGGGCATCCTCGACATCGAGACCGGCGCGGTGCGCTGGCTCGGCAGGGAGAACGTCGAGGAGCACGCCATCCGCTTCTCGAGGAACGGCAAGATGCTCGTCGCGATCCGCAACCACGAGTCCGCGGTGGGCCCGGTGATCTACGACGTCGACACCGGCGCCGCGCACGAGCTGAGCGACGTACGAGCGGGCGGCGAGACGCTGCCGAACGGCTTCGCGGTCGGAGCGGCCTTCTACGACGACGACCGGAGGCTGCTCACCTCGTTCAGCTCCGACGTCACACGCGCCAGTCTGATCTCGTACGACCTCTCCAAGGTCACGTACGACGTCCTGCTGCCCGCCGAGTACGGATCGGTGGACCGCTCGCTGTTCGTGGAGGCGAAGCACATCTGGTATCCGACGTTCGACGGAAGGAAGATCCCGGCGCTCCTCTACGCGCCGCGCGACATCGCGGAAGGAGAACGCCTCCCCGCGATCGTTCACGTGCACGGGGGTCCGACGGCGCAGTGGTTCCGCGGATTCGACCCGTTCGCGCAGTTCCTGGTCGATCGTGGGCTCGTCGTCATCGAGCCGAACATCCGCGGCAGCACCGGCTACGGCGTCGAGTTCCGCGACGCCGCGCTCAAGGACTGGGGCGGAGCTGACCTCGAGGACGTCGCCGCCGCCGCCGAGTACCTGAAGACGCTGCCCTACGTGGACCCCGAGCGGCTCGTGGTCTTCGGCGGCAGCTACGGCGGGTTCATGACCTTCATCGCCGCCACGAAGAAGCCCGACCTCTGGCGCGCGGCGGTCGCGTGGGTGGGCATCAGCGACCTGCACAAGCTCTACGAGAAGAGCATGGAGCACTTCAAGTACTACTTCCGCGAGCAGATGGGCGATCCCGAGAAGGACCGCGCGCTCTGGCGGGATCGCAGCGCGATCGAGTTCGCCGATGCGCTACGCGCGAAGCTCCTGATGGTGCACGGGGTCAACGATCCGCGCTGTCCCGTCGATCAGTCGCGCATCTTCCGAGACCGGCTACTCGCGCTCGGTCGCAAGGAGGGCGAGGACTTCGAGTACGTCGAGCTGGGCGACGAGGGTCACGGCAGCACCGATATCGCGCAGAAGATCCGGACCTTCAACATCCTCGCGGACTATCTGGAGCGCGTGCTCAACTAAGGCCGGCCTGCAACGACGTACGGCGAGGTGCGCTACACGCGCGCGGTCGTCATGCGCAGGCGTGCGATGAGCTGCAGCCCCACGACCGCCGCAAAGAGCGCGAGGCCGGCGACGTCCTGTATGTCGCCGGGGAAGAGCAACAGAAGGCCCGCGCCGACGAGCATGATGCGCTCGAGCACTCCGGTGGGCCGCAAGAGATAGCCCCCGACGCCGCCGACGAGCGCGACGACCCCCGCCGCGGCGGAGACCGAGGCCAGGAGCGCCTCACCGAGGGTCGTGTCACGCCAGAGGATGGCGATGCCCTCGGGCTGCGTGAACATGAACGGCACCAGGAAGCATGGGAGTGCGTACTTCCAGGTGAGCACCATGGTCCGGTACGGATTGCCGCCGGTGATCGCCGCGGCCGCGAACGGTGACAGGGCGACCGGCGGCGAGACCTCGCTCAGGACCGCGTAGTAGAAGACGAACATGTGCGCCGCCGGGAGCGGCACGCCCAGCTGGACGAGCGCGGGGATGACGGTCGGCACGGCCACGAGGTACGTCGCGGTGATCGGCAGCGACAGACCGAGGACCCACAGGACGAGCGCGGCGACGATCAGCGTGAGCACGAGGTTGCCGAGCCCGAGCTGGAGGATGAGGCTCGAGATCTTCAGGCCCAGGCCGGTCTGCAGCAGGATGCCGACCGCGATGCCGGCGACCGCGGTCGTCGCCGCGACCGACAGCACCTGCTTCGTCCCGTCACCGAGTGCATCGACGATCTTCGACGGCGACAGGGCGGTCTCGCGGCGGATGTAAGACACGAGCACGGCAAGGACGATCGAGAAGAACACCGCGGTCGCGGTCGAGAAGCCGACGACGAGGAACGCGACGATCGCGAAGAGCGAGGTGTACTGGTACCAGAAGCGCTTCGTGAGATCCCAGAAGCGCGGCGCGTCGAGGCGGATCTCCGACGCTCCGAGGCGACGGGCGTCGACCTCGATCATCAGCAGGATCCCCAGGTAGTAGAGGATCGTCGGCATCATCGCCATCAGCAGGATCTCGAGGTAGGGGAGTCGCAGGATCTCGGACATCAGGAACGCCGCCGCGCCGAGCACCGGCGGTGAAATGACGGCGCCGATACCGCCCGCCGAGAGGATCGCGCCGGCGGACTCGCGATCGTGTCCCGCTTTGCGGAGCATCGGGTAGGTGATGGCGCCGAGCGTGACGGTGGTCGCGACCCCGGATCCGGAGACCGTGCCGAGCAGGAACGACGCGAGCGTCACCGTGCGCGCGGCGCCGGTCGGCCGGCGACCGGCGAGCGCGAAGGCAAGGTCGACGTAGAAGCGGCCGGCGCCGGTGCGTTCGAGGACCGCGCCGTAGATGGTGAAGAGGATGATGAAGGTCGCCGCGACCTGGAGCGGCGTGCCGAGCATGCCGTCGAGGCCGAGGTATTGGTTCGCGACGATGTCCGTCAGGTCCTTGGGCGGTCCGCGGAATGGCCCGGGCATGAAGTCGGCGAAGTACGCGTAGGCCATCGAGACGATCCCGAGCACCGGCAGGTGCCAGCCGATCGTGCGCCGCCCCGCCTCGAGCACGAGCACGATCGCGACGATGCCGAACGCGAAGTCCGTCTGATTCGGGCTGCTGACGCGGTAGATGACCTCCTCGAAATTCAGGAGCACGTAGCCGGTCACGGCGATCGCCGCCGCGCACAGCGCGAGGTCGAGCGCGGTCACGCTCGCGCGGAAGCGTCGCGCCGGCGGGTAGTACAGGAACGTCAGGACGAGCACGAAAGCGAGGAACACCATCACGTAGATCTGCGGCGTCGTGATGGTCTCACCGAACACGCGGATGTTCGGGACGGGCACGAAGGACGTGCCCGGGATCGGCGTCCCGGCGATCGCGTAGTAGAGCGCGAAGACGCTCGTCAACACCGAGAGCGCGACGAGGATCTGCCGTGGGCGGCCCGTGAACTCGCGCGTCCGCGCCTCCTGCTCGAACTGCTCGATGATCTCCTTCGTCTTCTCGTCGGAGAGAGCGCGCTCGAGGTCGGGACGGACGATGCGCTCCTCAGCGCTCAACGCCGCAGTCCTTGCGCCAACGTCCGCACGAGCGAAGCGCGGCCGGGGGTCAGGTGCACGACATCCTCGCCGAACCAGTGCAGGAGCGGTAGCGTGCGGCCGCCATCGACCCCGGTGATGAGCTGCTGGCCCGCGGGCGTGACCCGGATGACGAGCTCGGCCACCAGCGTCGGCGGCGGCTCGCCGACGTAATAGTCGCCTTCACGCACGATCGGCGTGTCCCATCGGAAGTACTCGATCGCGCGGATGTCCGGAGACAGCACCTTGCGGAGACGCAGTCGCTCGCCTTCACGAACGAAGTACTCGATCACCGTCGCCTCGTAGATCGACTGCTGGTACTCATAGAAGAGCTCGGCCCCTTCGCGGAGCTCCGCGACGTACTGGCGGTCGCTACCGCGCATCGCCAAAACAGGGACGGGGGTGGCCACGGCCACCCCCGTCGTAACGAGCACGATCGCTACGAGCGCGATGAGCGCCCGCCGCACGTCATCCCTTCCAGGCGTTCTTCGACTTGTAGTACTCGATCGCTCCGGGATGGAAGTCGATCGGCGAGCCCACGGTCGCCGTGTCGAGCTTGAGGTTCTTCGCCTCGGCGTGGATCGTGCCGAGCTCGCTCGAGCTGTCGAACATCGTCCGCAGCACGGCCTGCACGAGGGCCGCGTCGATGTTCGACGGGACCACCAGGAGGTTGGCCACGCCGGAGACCTTCGCGTCGGCCGTGAGACCGTAGGTGCCCGTTGGGATCTTCGTTTCGAAGTAGAACGGCCCGTATTTCTCGGCCATCTTCTTGATGCCTTCGCTCTGGTCGAGGATGCGGATCTTCACCGTGGACGTGAGGTCGGCGACCGCACCGGTCGGGAGTCCGCCGCTCCAGATGAACGCGTCGATCCGGTTGTCCTTGAGCTGCGCCGCGGCGTCGGCCACCGCGGTGCGCTCGCGCTGGATGTCCTTCGCCGCGTCGATGCCATAGGCCTCGAGCGTGCGGTTCGCGATGATCTCCGTGCCCGATCCGGCGGCGCCGGTGTTCACGCGCTTGCCCTTCAGGTCCGCGATCGTCCTGATCTGGCTGTCGTCGCGAACGACGATGTGCGTGAAGTTGTTGTAGAGCACGGCGATGGCCTTCGCGTCCGCTTTCGTCTCCGGAGCCGCGAAGCGGCCGAGGCCCTTGACCGCGTCGTACGCGGTGTCGGAAAGCACGAAGGCGAGATCCGCCTTCCCGTCGCGGATGAGCTTCATGTTGTCGACCGAAGCGGGCGTCGACTGCGCGCTCGCTGCGGTACCGAGCTTCTTGTTCAGGAGCTCGGCGAGCCCGGCGCCGTAGATGATGTACACGCCGCCCGTGCCGCCGGTCACCACATTCAGCGTCTTGCCCGCGAAGCTCGGCGTCGCCGTCGCGGCGGCGGTCCCCGCCGCGGTACCCCCGGGCGACGTTGTCGGTGCTGACTGCCGCGGCGCGGCGCAGGCCGCGGCCACGAGGAGCATGGTGGCGATCGTCGCGAACGTCAGTGGTGAACGTCTCATCTCAGCCTCCCAGTGATCGGAGTCTAGGAGGTGCGCGGCCGCTTCAACCGGAGCGCGCGCCGATCCTCCGCGGCCTTCATGCGGCGGCGCTCATCGTCCGTCTCGGCGAGCAAGGGAGGAAGCGGCACCGCCCGGCCGCGCTCGTCGATCGACACGAACACCAGGTACGCGGACGCGACGTGCGCGGCCTTTCCGGTGAGGAGATCTTCCGCCTCGACGCGAACGCCGACCTCCATGCTCGACCGACCGACGTGGTTGACCGACGCGGACGCCGTCACGAGGTGGCCGACGTACACCGGCGCGAGGAAGGAGAGCTCGTCGATGCGGGCCGTGACCACTCTGGATCGTGCGTGACGTGTCGCGGCCGCGCCGGCGCAGGCGTCGATGAGCTTCATGATCTCGCCGCCGTGCACGTTGCCGTACGGGTTCGCGTCCGACGGGAGCATGGTCCGCGACATGATCGTCTTCGAGGCCGCGACGGGCTTGGCGTCGGTCATGCGCGCGAATCCTATAGTCACGGGCATGTCGGTCCTGTCGCGCGAGGAGCTCCGCGCCGCGCTCGCGAACGTTCCGCCGATCGTCGAGGGCCTCGACCTGCAGGTGCAGCCGAACGGCATCGACCTCCGCGTCGATCGGGTGCAGCGGCTCACGTCCCCGGGTCTGCTGGGCGAGGCGGATAACGTCCGCGAGCCCGCGGCGCGTGAGGACGTGCCGATCGATAAAGCGGGTTGGTGGGACCTCCACCGGGGCGCGTACGTCATCACCTATCAGGAGAAGGTCAATCTGCCGACCGACATCATGGCGCTCGCGCGTCCGCGCTCCACGCTGCTCCGCTCGGGTGTCGCGATCCACGCCGCTGTCTGGGACGCCGGCTATTCGGGACGCGGCGAAGGCCTGCTCTCGGTCCTGAACGCGCGCGGCTACCGTCTGCAGCGCGGCGCGCGCGTGCTGCAGCTCGTGTTCTTCAGGCTCGCGGCGCCCACCGCCGAGGGCTACCGCGGGCGCTACCACGGCGAGAACGCCGGATGACCGGACCCAGCGTCCGCATGGAGCCGAACGGGCCCTACGTCGTGACCGGGCCGATCACGATCGCCGATGCCGATGGCAACGAGATCCGAGTCGAGGAGGGGCGCACGGTGAAGCTCTGCCGCTGCGGGCACTCGGGCAAGAAGCCGTACTGCGACGAGACGCATCGCCGCGTCGACTTCGTCTCGCGGCCGTCGTTCCTGCCGGAGGAGACGCCGGACCGACGTTAGGTCCTCAGAGTATGCCTTGACAGGAATATTCCTGTAGGGGTATATTCGGACCGTGAATGCGACGCTGAGTGCCCTCGCCGAGCCGAACCGTCTGCGGATCGTCGAGCTACTGCGCGACCGCCCGCGACCGGTGGGGGAGATCGCCGAGCGCCTGCGGCTGCGTCAACCACAGGTGTCCAAGCACCTCCGCGTGCTGAGCGATGCCGGACTGGTCGACGCCCATGCGGTCGCGCAACAGCGCATCTACCGACTGCGGCCCGACCCGTTCGACGAGCTCGAGCGGTGGCTGGACCGGTTCCGAAGGGCGATGGCGGACCGGCACGACCGCCTTGAAGACCTGATCAATGAACGCCAAGTGAAGAAAGGGGACAGCTGACATGACGACCAAAACGAAGCACGAGACCACGCTCAGCCTGCCGTCGGATCGCGAGATCCTCATGACGCGCAAATTCGACGCACCGCGCGAGGTCGTGTGGGAGGCGATCACCGACCCCGACCTCATCCCGAAGTGGTGGGGCTTCCGCGCCGACCGGACCGAGGTCAAGAAGATGGACGTGCGGCCC
>DATEDV010000347.1:0-2669 GCA_035281485.1 Candidatus Limnocylindria bacterium
TGCGTGCGGACTTCCGACGCGGCTTCCCTTCCGAGCTGCACGTCCGGCTTCGGCGTGTACTTTTTCTTCGGAGGCTTGATCACCGCCTGCGCCGACAGGCTCGCTGTAAGTTTTTGCAGGACGGGGGCAGCAATCTACCAATCGCCTCACTCGCACCGGAGCGCCACATTGGGATCGACCGCCGCGGCGCGGCGGGCGGGCAGGTAGCAGGCGAAAAACGCGGCGCCGACTAACGGAATTGGCGTCACGACCAGGATCCAGGGATCGACGATGGCGACGTCGAGCTCGAGGTACGCGCGCGCGATCGCCCGGCCGACGAGGCCGATCGACAAACCGAACAGGAGCCCGTCGAGCACGGGACGATACCCGTCCAGCAGCACCATGCGCTTGATCTGGCTGGAGGTGGCGCCGAACGACATCCGCACGCCGATCTCGCGCGTGCGATTGGCGATGACGTGCGACTGGATGCCGTAGAGGCCCGCCATCGCGAGAAGGAGCGTGATCGCGCCGAGGCCGATCGCCGTGAGGCCGAACCCGCGCATGACCTGGAACGGTCCGGCGAGCACCGTGCGTCCCGTCCCGATCCTGTCGATCGCGACGTCCGGATCCGCGCGCCGGATCGCCTCGCGCATCGCGCCCACGGCGGTCGGCACCGATCCGGATGCGCGCGTGACGACCGTGACGAGCGGCTGATAGTACTGCTCGAACGGCGCGTAGGCGAGCGGCCGCGGATCCGCGAAGAGGCTGCCCACGTCCGTGTTGGCCGCGATGCCGACGATGGTGGCCGTCGCGCGCGCGGCCGGCTGGCCGGCGAGCGCGACCTGCCGTCCGACGGCGTCGGCGGTTCCAAACATCTGCCGCGCGGTGAACTCGCTGACGATGAGGACGCGCGGCGCGCCCGGCCCATCGCGATCGTCGAAGCCGCGTCCGCGAAGGATCTCGACTCCGAGCGTCCGGAAGATCGACGGCGTCGCGGCGACCGCGGTGACCGTGCGCGGCGGCGTGTCCGCCGCGCCGGCCTGTTCCGCCGGCGCCATCGAGAGACGCAGCGCGCTCGACACGCCGAAGGGCAGTCCGCCCGCGAGCGACGCCGATTCAGTCGACGGATGGCGGCGCAATTCGCCGAGCAGACGATCGAGCGTCCGCCGCGCGCGCGCCTCGCTCCACTCAGGCCCGTCGAGATTGAGGACCGCGACCCCGATCCGATCCAGATCGACGCCGGAGTCGTGCCGCGCTTCCGCGATCGAGTACTTCACGAACATCGTCGCGATGATGAAGAACCCGGCCGCGATCGCGACCTGCCACCGCAGCAGGGCGCGCTGGCGCCGGCGGCGCGGCGGCCCGGGGGTCGATCCGGCGGCGAGCGCGCCGCGCACGTCGATCGTGCGCGTCAGCTGGATCGCCGGCTCGAGGCCGAAGACGACCAGCGCCACGAGGAGTGACGACACGGCGACGCCCAACGCCGTCACGTTCAGCACCGGATGAAACGACAGCGTCGTCCGTCCGCCGAACGGCATCGCGAGGCTGATTTCGGTGTCTATCGCGGCGCGCAGCAGCTCGAACACGACGTAGGACGCGATCGCCCCGCCCGCCGCGAGAATCACGCTCTCGAGGCACTGCTCCCGCACCAGCCGCCACCTCGACGCGCCGAGCGCGCGGCGCACCGCGATCTCGCGCAGCCGTGTCGTCCCTCGAGCGAGCACGAGGTTGCCGAGGTTCGTGCAGGCGACCACCAGCACCAGCCCGACGAGCGCGACGAGCGTCATCCCGAACCGGCGCACGGCCGTGTCCTCGTTCGCGATCTCGGCCAGCGTCCTTGCCCGCCATGGCCGATCCGTGGCGGTGGGGCTCTTCCCCGGGTACCGCGGTGGAAACGACTGGTCGAGGCGCGCGGCGATCGTCCGCACCTCCGACGACGCCGCGGCGATCGTCACTGTTGAAGCCAGGCGGCCGAAGATCGTGAGCCGCCGGCTCTCGCGCCCCCCGTCTGATTGGGTGCCGAGCGGAATCCAGAACTGCGTGCTGGCAAGCCATCCGCGCGGACCTGTGAACGTGGGCGGCGCGACGCCGATCACCTCGTATCGCTGGCTGGCAATCGTCAGGACAGTGCCGACGACGCGGGGATCGGACGCGAAGGTTCGCCGCCAGAGCGCGTCGCCCAGCATCACCACGCGCGCGGCGCCGTCATCGTCGGCCGGCTGAATCGCGCGTCCGCGCGCGGCGCTCACGCCGAGCGTCGCGAAGTACGAGCCGCTGACGGCCTCGCCCATCAGCATCTGTGTCGCGGAAGGCAGAGCCACGCGCCGAATGAGCGTCGCCGACGCGGCCATGTGGGAGAACGATGTCTGCGCCGCTCGCAGATCGTGGAAGTCCGGCGCCGACACCGTGCCTGCGAGCAGCCGTCCGCTGTAGGGCGTTGCGACGATGGCGACCCGACCGGGCTCTCGGACGCCGAGGCCGCGCAGAAGGACCGAGTCGACGATGGAATACACCGCCGTCGTGATCGCGACGCCGATCGCGAGCGAGAGGATCGCGAAGACAGTGAAGAGCGGTGTGGCCCCGAGCCGCCTCAGGGCAAGCCTGATGTCGTTGACCACCCGGAGTAGCGTAGCATCACTCGTGGCGCAGGGCCACGAGTTACGCCTACTACCACCGCCGCCCTCGCTGCC
>DATEDV010000348.1:0-10798 GCA_035281485.1 Candidatus Limnocylindria bacterium
CTCGCGGTCCACCACCGCGGGCAGCCGCGCGAGTCGCCCCTTCACCAGGTAGTCGTTCGCGCCCGCGCGCATCGCGTCGACGGCGACGTCCTCGCCCATCGTGCCGGAGACGATCACGAAGGGGACGTCGGGATCGCGCCCGCGCACCATCTGCAGCGCGGCGCCGGACCCGAAGTGCGGCATGCTGTGATCGGAGAAGACGATGTCCCACGGCCCCTGTGCGAGCGCGTGGTCCAGGGTGTCGGCGTCGAAGACGCGCTCGAACTTCAGGTCGTAGCCGGAACGCCTGAGCTCACGGGCGAGCAACTCCGCATCATCGGCCGAGTCCTCGACGATGATCGCGCGGAGCGGTGTGCTCAACGCGTCGAGGCGGACACCGGCGGCGGCTCGTTGAGGACGAGCCAGTACATCCCGATCTCGCGAACGGACTCAACGAATCGCTCGAAGTCGACGGGTTTGCGGATATAGCTGTTCGCACGCAGCTCGTAGCCGCGAAGGAGGTCGGACTCCTCCTTCGACGACGTCAGGATGACGACGGGAAGCAGCTTCGTGCGGGGATCGTCGCGCAGCTGCCGGAGCACCTCGAGACCGTCGACCTTCGGGAGCTTGAGATCGAGGAGGACGATCTGTGGATCGGCGCCGTTGCGTCCCGCGTGCGCGCCCCGCCTGAAGAGCCAATCGAGCGCCTCGGCGCCGTCCCGTACGACGACGATGCGATTTCCGATGTTGTTCTTGGCGAAGGCGCGCAGCGTCAGCGCCTCGTCATCGGGGTTGTCCTCCACGAGGAGGATGACCTTCGTTTCGTCACGCACAGCCATCACCACCGACCGGTCTCTCGCGCGGGCAAGCGCTCTCTCGCGAGGGAAGAAGAGTTATAGGTCGCCGAGCGGGCGAGCGAATAGCCATACTTACGTATAGTTGAAAGCACAATGCTGTGCTCCCCAGCGTCGGCGTGGCATGAAAGGCTGATCCGCAGGTGAAAGGTCACACGGGACCGCCAAGGTTCGACCGGCGCGGGGTCCGCGGGCGGCGTCTCACCGACCGGCAGGCGACGATCCTGGAGCTGGTCGCCGACGGTCTAGAGAACAAGGAGATCGCCCACCGCATGGGCCTGTCTGAGCAGGCGATCAAAGAGCACGTGTCGGCGCTCCTCCATCGGCTCGCGGTGCGCAACCGGGCGGCACTGGCGGAGATCGCGACGGAGATCAGGATCCTCGGCACGATGGATCTCGAGCCGGAGTGGCTCGACTACATCTTCCAGCGATCGCCGGTGATGAAGGCGATCGTCCGCGGCCCCGACCATATCTTCGTCGCCGCGAACGATGCGTACCGCGAAGCGTCCGGCGGGACCGACGTCATCGGCCGCGCGTTCCGTGAGGTCTTCCCTGACCTGCCCGAGGCCGCCGGCATCCTGGACACCGTGTACGCGACCGCGGAGGCGCAGGTGATCCACGGCTTCAGGGGCCGCTGGGGATCTCCGCCGGAGTCGGAGCGGTCCGCCGAGGTCGCGCTGCAGCCACTGCCGGGGCCGAGCGGCGTCGCGGGCATCAGCATCGTCGCCGTCGATGTCACCGACGCCGTCCGTGCACGCGCTGGGCTCGGTGAGCTCTCCGCGGAGCAGCTCGCGACATTCGATCTCGTGCCGAACGGCATCGTCGTGCTCGACCGCGCTGGCGCCGTCGTCAAGATGAATCCAGCGGCGCAAACACTGCTCGGCGCGGGACCGTTCGAGCCGGTCAGCCAGGACGCCGCGAGGCCGTACAAGCTTCGCGACGCGCGGACCGGTGGAGAGTTCACCGTGGTGGAGGACGCCTTCGCCCGCACGCTCGCGGGTGAGGCCCTACGCGATCTGCGTCTCAAGATGTTCCTGCCGGCGCTGGGCCGGGAGACCGTCGTACGCGTCGACACCACGCCGCTGCGCGCCGGAAGCGGAGAGGTCCGCGCCATCGTCGCGTCGCTCACCGAGATGGCCGAGGTCCCACTCGCCGGCTGAACGGCCTACCGAGCAAGCGCAGGCACGCCGCCCGCTCGCGCGCGGAGCGCAGCGACCCTAATCTTGCCGCTGTAGTGGAGACCGTGACAGCGGAGCCGCCAAGCGACAAACCCGCGTCGGCGGACGGGATCTACGTGTACTGCATCATCGAGTGCGCCGAGCCACGTTCCTTCGGCAAGATCGGTATCGGCGGACGCGGCGACGAGGTGTACACCGTCCATCACGACGACCTCGCCGCGGTGGTGAGCCGGAGCCCGCTCATGGTGTACGACCCCACGCGCGAGAACGCGCTCACGCACGAACACGTGAACGAGGTCGTGATGATCGACAACAGCTTCACGCCCGTGCCGATGAGCTTCGGGACGCTCTTCAAGACCGAGGACGACACGCGCGAGTTCCTGAAAGACACGTACAAAGAGCTCCGCGATGTGCTGCGTAAGATGAAGGACAAGCTCGAGTTTGGCCTCAAGATCAACTGGGACCGCGAGTCCGTCCTGACAGAGGTGGAGCGCGACTACGAGGAGATCCGGCGGCTCAAGGCCGAGATCGAGACCAACCAGCAGTCATCGACCTATTTCGCCCGGATGCAGCTGGGACGGCTGGTGGAGCAGGCCCTCGCCGAGAAGTCCGAGGCATACGTACGCGAGATCTACGAGGCACTGCAGGACTCGGTGATCGCATCGCGCTCGAACAAGGTCATCGGCGACCGCATGATCATGAACGCGGCGTTCCTCGTCGCGCGCGACAAGGCGAACCTCTTCGACAAGAGCGTCCAGGACGTCGGACGGCGCTTCGAGGGCAAGCTGTCGTTCAAATACACCGGCCCGTGGCCGCCGTACAACTTCGTCACGATCCGTTTGAAGCTGGAGCGGGGCGCCGGGTCCGGCGCGTGATCCTCTTCAAGCTGCTGGCGCTGCCGGTGACGGCGCCGGCCGCGGGCATCCGCTACTGCCTGGAGAAGGTCCTCGAGGTCGCCGAGCACCAGATGTGGGATGAGGATCCGGTCCGCGAGCAGCTCATGCTCGTGAACGAGGCGTATGACGAGGGCAGGTTGCCCGAGGCCGAGTTCCGCGAGCGCGAGGCCGAGCTTCTTGCGCGCCTGCGCGAGATCCGCGACCACAAGCGTGCGGCGGCGCGCGCGCAGCAGTCGGCGCTTCCGGACGCCGGCGCCCGCGAGGTCGTGATCGAGCTGCCCGACGAGATCCGGTGAGCACTCTCCGCTACGTTTACGGCATCGCGCGAGGCAGCGACGCGTCTCGCGTCGCCGGTGCCGGCCTGACGGGCATCGAAGAGCGCCCGGTGGGCTGCGTCGTCGAAGGGCCGCTCCTCGCCGCGGCGAGCGACGTCGACGAGACGGACTATGGCCAGACGACGCTGAACGAGCGCATCCGCGACCTCGACTGGCTCGCGGCGCGCGCCGCGCAGCATCAGTCGGTGAACGGGCGTCTGCTCGATCTTCTCGGAACGGTGCTGCCGCTCGCCTTCGGCGCGATCTACCGCGACGATGAACGCGTGCGTCACATGCTGCGCGAGGACGTCGACGCTCGTCAGGCACAGCTCGACTCGCTCGACGGGCGTGCCGAGTGGGTCGTGACGATCACGCGCGACAGCGACACCGCCGGCGACGACCCTGCGGTGCGCGAGATCGATGCGGAGATCGCGGCAAGCACGCCCGGCCGGGCCTTCCTCCTCGACAAGCAGCGCGGCACGACGCTCTCGCGGACGCTGGAACGGCGCGACCTGGAAGCCGCCGACGCCGCGCTCGAGCGACTCGCCGGCGTCGCCGAGCGCACCTACCGAGAGCCGGTGGCCACCGGTGGAACGGACACGGTGGTGCTCCGCGCATCGATACTCGTCGCACGCGACCGCGAGCCCGCGCTTTCCGGCGCGATCGCCGAGCTCGAGCGCGTCCTCGGCGAGCGCGGCTATCGCGTGCGCGCGAGCGGACCGTGGCCGGCCTACCGCTTCGGAGGGAGGTCGTGAACCGCGACGCGGTCACGATGGAGGTGCCGCTCGTCGAGCTCGTCGACCGTCTGCTCCACCGCGGCGTCGTGCTCACCGGCGAGCTCACCGTGTCCGTCGCGGGCGTCGATCTCGTGTACCTCGGAGTGAGCGTGGTGCTCGCGTCGGTCGACACGATCCGTCGCAGCGGTGCGGAGATATGAGGCTGCTGCTGCGCGCGATCGTGGCCACGGGTGATGCCGATGCCGCGACGACCCCCGATCTGCACGTCGTGTCCGCCGCGGATGTCGCCGCGCTCGCATCGCCGTGGCCTGAACGACGGCGCGCCGCCGGCGAGGAGGATCTCCTCGAGCATCATCGGATCGTTCAGGCCATCTTCGAGCGCGTGCCGTGTCTGCCCGCGCGGTTCGGGAGCATCTTCGACGACGAGCAGACGCTGCGCGAGCGGTTGGCGGCACGCGGATCGGACCTCGGCGCGCAGCTCGCTCGGCTCGGTCACCGCTGTGAGCTCGCGATCACGTGCGCCTGGCAGGACGAGCTGGAGGAGACGCGCCCCCTCGCCCCCGCGAGCAGCGGTCGCGCGTATATGGAGCGCGGTCGGGAGCGTGCCCGCCTGCAGGACGCTCGCGAGGCCCGTGCCAGGGAGATCGTTGCTCGTCTGACCGTCGAGCTGGCGATCGATCCGGCGCTCATCCGCCATCGGACTTGCCCTCGACCGGCGGTGGCCGTTTCAATGTCCGCCTTGGTGACGCGGGACGAGATGGCAGAAGTAAGCTCGCGCATCGAACGGCTCGGCAAGCAGCTCCCCGACGTCACGACGATCGTGCAGGGACCCTGGGCGCCGTATACGTTCGCGGTGAACGAGTGAGCGCGCCGGACACGACCACGATCGAGCTCGAGCTCCGCGAGGAGATCACCCGTCTGCGGGCGCTGTTGCCCGAGCGCGTCGATCTCGCGCCCGACGACATCGAGCGCGGCCTGGTCGGTCTCGTCCTGACGCTCGTCGAGTTCCTGCGTCAGGTCCTCGAGCGCCAGGCCATCCGACGCATGGAAGGCGGAACGCTGACGGACGACGAGGTCGAGCGCGTCGGCCTCGCGCTCATGCGGCTGGAGAAGAAAGTGGGCGAGATCGCGGAGCAGTTCGGGCTGGACCGGGACGACATCCAGCTACGCATCGGAGCGGCGTCATGAGCATGAGCCGGCTGCCCCCCGGCCAGCAGCACGAGTCGGCGACGCTCGTCGACCTGCTGGACCGCGTCCTCGACAAGGGCCTCGTCGTCGCCGGCGACGTGAGCATCTCGCTCGCGAACGTCGAGCTGCTGACGATCCGCGTCCGGCTGCTGGTGTGCTCGATCGACAAGGCCGAGCAGATCGGACTCAACTGGTGGCGGAGCGAGCCCGCCTTCGGCGGCCGGCGCACCGACGGCGTCGGCGCGGGTGAGGTGGCACGTCTCGAAGCGCGCATCGCCCAGCTTGAGCGACAGCTCAAGACGAAAGGAAGTTGACAGATGGCCGTCGTCGAACGCAGCCCAGGTGGTTCGAGCCTCATCGATGTGCTCGACCGCATCCTGGACAAGGGCATCGTCATCGACGCCTGGGTGCGCGTATCGCTCGTCGGGATCGACCTCATCACGGTCGAGGCGCGCGTGGTCGTCGCCTCCATCGACACCTACCTGCGGTACGCCGATGCGCTTGGCCTCTCGCCGCGCCAGGCGACCGGAACGCTCGGCGCCAGCGGCTCGCCGGTCGACGCCGCGACGAGCCGGGCCCGTACCTCGCAGGAGCGGTAAGCCGCACGCCCGTCGATGCGTGACGTCGCCGAGCCTCAGCGGGACGCCGCCAGCGGGCGTGATCCGCGCGAGACGCTCGAGCCGATGCTCGATGACCTGGTCCGCGGACTCGGGTACGACAAGGCGATCGTTCTCGTGTACGAGGAGAAGACCGCCGCCCTGCGCGGGCTCTTCGGCTGGAACGTCACCGACGAGCAGGCCCGCAGGCTGACGGTCGGCGTCGCCGGGTCCGACAACCCGCTCGTCGTCGCGCTGCGTACCGGCTCGCCGCAGCGCGTCGATCCGGGTGACGGCGTCGCGCTGGACGAGAGCACCGCGGCAACGCTGGCCGAGATCGGTGTCGGCGGATTCGTCGCCACGCCACTCCGCTCCACCACCGGTCGGAGCGACGGGCCGCGCGCGGTCGTGCTGCTTTCGCGGAAGGACGGTATCCGCGACGCCGATCTGGAGCGTCTCGTGCCGTTCGCGCGGCAGGCCAGCGCCGCGCTGACGCGCGAGCAGGACGTGCAGCTGCTGCGCCGCGCGAGCGAGTCGCACGCCGTCGAGAAGGAATGGCTTTGGTGGATGGTCAACTCGGTCGCCGACCCCGTGCTTGTGACCGACGGCCAGAACGACATCCTCCACCTGAACCGCCGCGCCGAGCATCTCTTCCGGTCGAGCGACGAGGACTCGGCCGGAAAGCGGCGCGCGGTGTGGATGAACAACTTCCTCTTCACCGCGGCACTCTCCGCCTGGAATCTCGACACGGCGAGCCGCGCGACGAACCGCGAGGTGACGCTCGTCGATCCCGTCGAAGGCACCGAGCTCATCTACGAGGTCATCACGATGCCCGCGCTGAACCACCGCATCGGCGAGCGCGGCGTCGTCTCGGTGCTGAAGGACGTCACCGACATCCGGCACATGACCGAGGAGCTCGCGCGCAGCGCCGAGCGCATCCAGACCGCCGACCTGCAGATCCGCGCCGAGCGCGACCGGCTCGATCTCGTGCTCCGCAGCGTGCCGAACCCGATCATCGTGGTCGACAACGACAACCAGATCATCACGCTCAACGCCGCGGCCCAGCGGCTCTTCGCGCCGACGCTCGACAGCGGGCGCCACGACCAGATCGCGCTGGCGAACGACGCGCGCTTCAGCTCGTTCCTCTCGCAGCTGCGCCTCGAGCCGTCCACCACCCGGCGCGGGGAGGTCATGCTCACCGATCCCGAGACCGAGGAGCATCTCGAGATGGAGGTCACCGCCGCGGACGTGCGCGGTCCGCACGGCTCGGTCGTGGCGACCGTCTCCGCGATGCAGGACGTCGGGCGCCTCCGCGAGCTCGAGCGCCGGCGGCTCGAGCAGGTGCTCTTCGACACGGAGAAGCTCGCGGCGACCGGTCGCCTGGCGGCCTCGATCGCCCACGAGATCAACAATCCGCTCGAGGCAGTGCAGAACTCGCTCTACCTGCTCTCCCGCGCCGTCCCGGATGGCGCGCCGGAGCGGTCCTACCTCGAGATCGCCACGCGCGAGACGCAGCGCATGTCCCGGATCCTCCGCCAGATGCTCGGGTTCTACCGGCCCGCGAGCTCGATGGCGCCAACGGACGTCAACGCCTTGGTGCTCGAGGCGGAGACCCTTGTCACGAAGCGCCTGCGCGAGAACGGCGTCCGCATCGAACGCGACCTGCTTCCCGACCTGCCGCTCATCCGTGCGTCGGCGGACCAGCTCAAGCAGGTGCTCCTCAACCTGTTCCTCAACGCGACGGAGGCGATGCCGAAGGGTGGCCGGCTGATCGTCACGACGCATACCGGCGGCGGCGAGCTGGATGCACACTCCGCGGATGCCGTGCGGATCGACGTCCGGGACACCGGCACCGGGATCAGCGATGAGACCATCGCCCGCATCTTCGAGCCGTTCTTCTCAACGAAGATGGAGAAGGGCACCGGTCTCGGCCTCTGGGTCTCCCACGGCATCGTGCAGGCGCACGGAGGCACGCTAAAGGTGCGCAGTCGGCCGGGCCTGGGCACGACGTTCACGATCACGCTGCCCGTCGCGGGACCGAAGGACGATGGCGAGCAGTAAGGTCCTCGTCGTCGACGACGAGCAGAGCGTCGCGACGACGATCAAGGCCATCCTCGAGCTCGACGGCAGCGAGGTCACCGCGGTGACGAGCGGCAAAGAGGCGCTCGCCCAGCTGCGCGAGCACGAATTCGACGTCGTGTTGACCGACCTCCGCCTCGACGACCTCGACGGCATCGAGATCCTGCGCGAGACGCAGAAGCTCTGGCCCGACACCGTCGCGATCATGCTCACCGGCTACGCGTCACTGGAGTCCGCGGTGGCGGCTCTCCGCAGCGGCGCGTACGACTACCTCATCAAGCCGTCCGACGTAGACGAGCTGCGCGCGACGATCGGACGCGCGCTCGAGCGACGGCAGCTTCGCCAGCGGCTGGTCGAGCTGGAGCAGCTGGACAGGCTCAAGACCCAGTTCCTCTCGATGGCATCGCACGAGCTGCGCACGCCGCTCACGGCCGTGACCGGGTTCATGCAGATCGCACGGCGGCGCATGTCGCGGCTCAGCACGGCCGGCGAGGTCCCGGAACAGTGGCGCGACGAAGCGCACAAGGCGAACGAGACGCTCGAGATGGCCAATCGGCAGTCCAAGAAGCTGGCCCGTCTCATCGACGAGCTACTCGACGTGTCGCGGCTTGAGCAGGGCCGCGTCGAGCTGCGCCTCGCCGAGATGGAGCTCGGCGACGTCGTCAGCGACGTCGCCGAACGCATGCGTCTTCTCAGCAAGGGTCATGAGATCGACACGAAGATCGAGGGCAAGGCGGCCATCGTCGGCGACCGCGACCGTATCGAGCAGGTGCTCGAGAACCTCGTCGGCAACGCCATCAAGTACACGCCGGGCGAGGGCCGTATCGAGGTGTCCCTTCGGGTGAATGGAGCGAATGCGATGGTCTCCGTTCGCGATGAGGGCATCGGCATCTCCCCGACGGAGGTCGAGAAGGTCTTCGGCCTCTTCTACCGCTCTCCCGATCCTCGTGCCGACCACGTCGGCGGGCTGGGCCTCGGGCTGTACATCAGCCGCGAGATCGTCTCACGGCATCACGGGAAGCTCTGGGCGGAGCGCAACAAGGACGCGGGTATGACCTTCCACCTGACGCTGCCGCTGGCCAAGGTCAAATCCCCCGACTGAGCAGGCGGCGCAGCAGCAGATCAGATCCCGCGCAGCAGCTCCGACAGCGTGACGTCGAGCCGTCGCGCGAAGTGCGCGAGCGCGGCGAGCGACGGCGCGACACGGCCGGTCTCCATCTTCCACACGTACTGCCGCTCGAAGTAGACGCGGCCGCGCTTGTCGGCTCCGAGCTGCGCCATCGTCAAACCACGCTTGCGGCGCAGCTCGCGCAGCCGTTTGCCGGTCCGCTTGAGCAGACGCGACTCGCCGGGGACGTCCGGGTTGACGCGCGCCGGCATCAGAGTCCCCTCGCGACGAAGTCGACGATCGCGTCGATCGCCTCGGGACCGTACGGCGCCGCGAACATGCCACGTGAGTGCTCGTCGCCGCCGAACATGAGCAGCGATTTCGGCCGCGAGACGACGTCGAAGCAGCGGCGTACGTGCTCCGCCGCACCGCTGGTGTCGCGGTCGGCGCACACGAAGAGCTTTCGGCCGGTGACGCGCCGGGAGAGCTCATCCGGCACGGGGGCGACCGGCGCGGATATCGAGACGATGCATTCCACATCGCGCTCGAAGCTGGAGGCGAGGATGGCATGGCCACCCATGGATGCGCCGACGAGCGCGAGCTCGCCCGCGCCGCGCTCGCGCAGCAGCGCCTTCGTCGCATGCAGGTCGGTCACCGGCGACCAGGGCGCCGGTGGCGCGTAGTCCTCCGTCGTCCCGCTCGACCCGTCATAACCGCGCAGGTTCAACGCGAGCGCGACGACGCCACGCTCGACGAGTCGCTGGGCGACCTCGCGCCAGCCGGCGGCGTCCCAGTGCTGACCGTGGACGAGGATCGCCGCGCGCCGCGACGGCAGTGCGCCGTACAGATCGCCCAGGAGCGTCTCGCCGTCGCTCGCGACGCGCACGGTCTCGGGCAGCACGCGCGCGGCACCGGTCACGGCGCAAATGGTGCTACAAACAGGCGCATGGCTCGCACCGCGACATCCGAGGCAGAGCGACTCTTCGACGAGTCCGCGAAGGCCTTTCCGCTGTGGGAGGTCACCAAGGATGTCGTCGACGAATTCATCGACCTCTCGCTGAATTACCGCCAGAGCGGACATCCGGGCGGCTCACGGTCGAAGGTCCATCTCCTGCTCGCGCTGCTCCTCTCCGGCGCCATGCGGCACGACCTGCTTCGGCCGTGGCGGCGCTTCGGCGATCGCTTCATCCTGTCGGCCGGTCATACGGTCCCGCTCATCTACGCGACCCTCGCGGCGCTCAACGAGGCGATGCGGGTGCGGTACGAGCGCACGCGCGATGAGCGATTCGCCTTCCCGTTCGATGGGAAGTACGCGCTCACCTGGGAGGACCTCCTGCTGCTCCGGCGCAATCAAGGACTGCCGGGTCACGCGGAGATGGCCGGGAAGACGCTCTTCCTGAAGTGGAACACCGGACCCTCAGGCCACGGCATGCCGCCGACCGTCGGCCAGGCCGTCGCCTTGAAGATCGCGGGCGCGGAGGAGGTCAAGGTCTTCGCGGTCGAGGGCGAAGGCGGGCTCACGCCGGGCGCCAGCCACGAGACCCGCAACTCCGCGTGGGGTCTCGGCCTCTCCAACCTCGTCTTCCTTCTCGACTGGAACGACTTCGGGATCGACGTGAACGCCGTGTCGAGCGTCGTGCACGGCGGCCCGCGCGACTGGTTCGAGCCGTACGGCTGGCGCGTCGTCGGCACCGAGCAGGGCAGCGAGTGGCACGAGGTCGCACGCGTCGTGCTGGAGGCCGCGCGGGGCGACAATCCCGCGCGCGCGCCCAGCGTCGGTTGGTTCCGCACCCGCAAGGGACGGGGCTACCTCAAGTACGACTACGCGTCGCACGGCACCGCGCACACCATGAACCACGAGCTCTTCTG
>DATEDV010000349.1:0-5075 GCA_035281485.1 Candidatus Limnocylindria bacterium
CGCTGCTGACGCCGAGCGCGATCATCGCGATCGCCGTGACGATCGGATCCGGGAACACCATGATCACCGCGAAGACGGCCGCGTGTCCCAGCATCGACGCCGCGAGCAGCTGACGCTCCCGCCCGAGCGTCGAGACGCGACCCATGAGCAGCACCGACACCGATCCCGAGATGCCCAGGATCGCGAACAGCAGGCCGACCAGCTCGGGTCCGCGGCCGAATCCCTGGAGCACGAGCACCGGGAGCGTGAGGAAGAAGATCCCCCATCCGAGGTTCGCGGTCGACACGGACAGCGCAAGGGCGCGGAGGGTCGGATGCCGCGAGACGTAGACCAGGCCGCGCCAGGCGTCGGCGAGCAGCCGACCCGTGTCGGTGCGCGTGGCGGGGTCTCGCAGGCCGATGGCCACCACGCCGGCGACCGCAAAGATCGCAGCGGTGACGGCGAGCGCGGCCGGCGGGCCGAAGCCCGCGACGAGCGCACCGGCCAGTGCGGGACCGACGATGCTCGCGACGACGTAGCCGTTGCTGTCGATCGCGTTCGCCCGCTCCCAGAGCGGCGCGGGAACGATGAGCGGGAAGAGCGTGCGGACTCCCGTGTTCGACAGGGGCTGGGTCAGCGAGGACACCGTGACGATGAGCAGCAGAACGGGCACGGGGAGGGTGTCCGCCGCGGCGAGCCCGGCGATGAGGGCGAGCGACGCCGCGGCGATGAAGTAGTCCAGCACGACCAGGCGCGTGCGTCCGTGGCGATCGAGCAGCGCGCCGGCGATCGGGCTCGCGACGATGCCCGGCGCGACGGCGAGGAACGTGACCAGGCCGGCCAGCTCGGCGGACCCGTATCGCTGCAGCGCGAGCAGGACGAGGATGAGGGCCACCATCTGCCCCGCGACACGCGCGAGCAGCATGCTCGCCACGAGACGCGGGAGGCCCTGGATCGCGAACAGGCGGCGATAGCTCGGTGTGTCCTCGGGGATCATGGACCCGCGAGGCTACCGCACGCGCTATTCCGCGGCGGTGTTCTCGCGTTCGCGGCGCGCGGCTCGCCGATCCTCGAACTTGCGGGCGGACGCATCGAGCTTTTCAAGGAACCGGCGCAGCCGCTCGCGATCGTGCTCGGCCTCCGGATCGAGACCATTCAGCTCGAAGATCTTCCAGTAGCGCAGCAGCGGCCACAGCACGTCGTCGTGATGGCTGCGCAGGTCATAGATGCCCGCGTCGGCCATGCGGGCGGCCTTGCGCGCGAATCCTGCGATCCCGCTGCCGGGCATCTCGAACGTCAGCACCTCGCGTGTGATCGCCTTCACCACGGCCGATGGGTCGATCTCGAGCATCGCCGCCAGCGTGTCGCGGTAGAAGACCATGTGAAGGTTCTCGTCCTGCGCGACGCGAGCCATGATGCGGTCCGCGACCGGGTCTTTCGAGTACTGGCCGGTGTTCTGATGCGACACGCGCGTGGCCAGCTCCTGGAACGACGTGTACGCCAGACCTCGCAGCACGTCGACGTCATGGTCGTAGCCGTTGATCACGTTCTGCATGCGGCCACGCTCGAGCGCGACGGGATCGATATTCCGCGTGACGACGAGATAGTCGCGGATCACGATCGCGTGGCGGCCCTCTTCGGCGGTCCACCGGTTGATCCAGTTCTTCCACGCTCCGTCGCCCTTGCTGAACATCTTGTGGATCAGTCGGTGGTACGAGGGCAGATTGTCCTCGGTGAGGAGATTCACCTCGAACGCGGTCTGTGCCACGCCCGACAGGCGCGGCTGGTCCGGCGTCCAGGGCTCCTTGTCATAGTCGCGTCCGAGGCTGTACGGGATGTAGTCGTGCGGGAACCACTCCTTCGCCACGGAGACGTGGCGATCGAGCAGCCGGGCGACGGCCGGCTCGACCTCGGCGAGGAGGCTCGCGTCGTCGTGACGGGTCTTCACACGACGAGCGTAGGGCCTGATCGGCCGCTCAGGACGCGACGCCCGTCTTCTTGCGCTGTCCGGCGAGACGATCGCGGTCCTGCTTCGCGAGCAGACGTTTGCGGATGCGGTAGGCAGCCGGTGTGACCTCGAGCAGCTCGTCGTCGGCAAGGAATTCGATCGCGTCGTCGAGCGAGAGATCGCGGAGGCCGTCGAGCTTCACGGCGATGTCGCTCGTGCTGCTGCGCATGTTCGTGAGATGTTTCCGCCGCACCACGTTGACCTCGAGATCGCGGTCGCGGATGTGCTCGCCGACCACCATGCCCTCGTACACGTCGACGCCCGGCCCGACGAACAGGACCCCACGCTCCTGCGCCTGGCTGAGCCCGAACGTCGTTGTCGTGCCGGCCTCGAAGGCGATGAGCGAGCCGAGATCGCGCGACTCGATCGCGCCGGCGTGCGGACCGTAGCCGGCGAACAGCGTGTTCATCACGCCCTTGCCGCGCGTGCTCGTGAGGAACGCTTGGCGGAAGCCGAGCAGGCCCCGGGTGGGGATCCTGTAGACGCAGTGGGCGCTCCCGTCGTCGCGGTACTTCATGTCGACGAGCGCGCCGCGTCTACGGCCGGCGAGCTCCACGACGGGCCCGAGCATGTCCTGCGCGACCTCCACCTCGAGCTGCTCGTACGGCTCGAGCCGCTCGCCGCCCTCGTCCTTGTAGATGACCTCCGGCCGTGAGACCTGGAATTCGTATCCCTCGCGCCTGAGGGTCTCGATGAGGATCGCGAGGTGCAGCTCGCCACGCCCGCTCACGACCATCGTGTCGGGACTCGCGGTGTCGGCCACGCGGAGAGCGACGTCGCGCTCCAGCTCCGCGTAGAGACGTTCGCGAAGCTTGCGACTGGTGACGTGCGCGCCCTCGCGGCCCGCGAACGGGCTCGTGTTCACTGCGAACGTCATCTTCAGCGTCGGCTCTTCCACCCGGATCGGCGGCAGCGGCCTCGGGTCCGCGGCGTCCGCGATCGTGTCGCCGATGCCGACATCCGCCACGCCGGCGACCGCCACGATGTCGCCGGCGCGCGCCTCGTCGACCTCCTGCCGCGCGAGACCCTGGAACGTGAAGAGCTGTGTGACGCGCGCCGGGGTGAGGGCGCCTGAGTGATCGATGCGCATCACCGGCTGGGCGCGCCGGAGCACGCCGCTCTGCAGCCGGCCGACGGCGATCTTCCCCTTGTAGTCGTCGTAGGTCGTGGTCGTCACGAGCAGCTGCGCCGGTGCGTCGGCGTCGACGTCGGGCGCGGGGATGGTCTCGACGATCGCGTCGAACAGCGGCTCCAGCGTCGCGCCGATGTGCCGGTGATCGGAGCCGGCGGCGCCGGTGATCGCGTTGGTATAGACGGTCGCGAACTCGGCCTGCTCGTTGGCGGCGCCGAGATCGAGGAAGAGGTCGAACGTCTCGTTCAGGACGTGCACCGGACGCGCGTTCGGGCGGTCGATCTTGTTGATCACCACGATCGCGCGGTGACCGCGGCGCAGCGCCTGCCGCAGCACGAATTTGGTCTGCGGCATCGGCCCGTCGACCGCATCGACGAGCAGCAACACGCCGTCGACCATGTTCATGACCCGCTCGACCTCGCCGCCGAAGTCGGCGTGGCCCGGCGTGTCGACGATGTTGATCTTCGTCCCCCGGTACGTGATGGCCGTGTTCTTTGCCATGATGGTGATCCCGCGCTCGCGCTCGAGCGCGTTCGAGTCCATGACGCGCTCGGCGACCTGCTGGTTGTCGCGGAAGATGTGGCTCTGCCGGAGCATGGCGTCGACCAGCGTCGTCTTTCCGTGATCGACGTGGGCGATGATCGCGATGTTTCGGATGTCGTTCCGACGCATGGCTACGCGAGGCCTCGGCAGGGGGACATGGAACAAGTCTATTGTCTGGTCGTGCCCCGGACGCTCCTCTTGGCCGTCGTCGTCGTGCTCGAGCTCGTCGGCTGGGTGTGGATCCTCCAGGGCATCGGCGTCCTGCCGGGCTCGTTCATGAGCGGACAGATCGTCTGGGCCGTCATTGGCACCATGCTGGTACTCATCGCCAACGGCGCGCTCCTCGTGCTCATCCGATGGTCGCGGCGAACGTGACCGCGGGAATCCGCGGCTCCGCCGTCGCGTTGCGTTAACGATGCCTGCCGTCGAAGCCGACACGCTCGCTCTCCCGCGCGTCGAGCGGCCCGAGCTCGCGGCGTCGGTGCGGCCGGTCATCGGCGTGGTCGACGCGCCCGTCACGCTCGAGGGCGAGGGCTTCCAGGTGCGCCGCGCCTTCCCGGGCATCGATCCAAGCCTCACGGACCCGTTCCTCCTGCTCGACCACCTCGGGGCCGTCGAGTACTCGCCGGGCGAGGCGAAGGGTGCGCCCGATCATCCGCATCGCGGCTTCGAGACGGTGACGTACATCATGGACGGCGCCATCGAGCACAAGGACTCGACCGGCGGCGGCGGCGTCATCACCGACGGCGCGACCCAGTGGATGACCGCCGGCGCCGGCATCGTCCACTCCGAGATGCCGACGCACGAGCTCCTCCTCAAGGGTGGGCTCTTCCACGGAACGCAGCTCTGGGTCAACCTGCCGGCCTCCAAGAAGTGGAGCCCACCGCGCTATCAGGACATCCGAGGGAACGACGTGCGCCTGTTGTCCTCGCACGACGGCGCGTCGCTCATCCGCCTCATCGCCGGCGACCTCGGCGGCCGGGCCGGTCCGGGACTCACGCACACGCCGATCGTCTACGCGCACGCGAGCGTCGCGCCGGGAGCGCGTCTCGAGCTGCCGTGGCCGCGCGACTTCAACGCGCTCGCGTACGTCCTGTCGGGGCGAGGGACCGCGGGGATCGGCGCCGTTGCGCTGCGCGAGGGACAGCTCGCGGTGTTCGGACCTGGCGACGCCGTGGTCGTCGCGGCCGACGAGCAGCAGACGAGCCGCGCGCCGCGTCTTGAGATCCTGCTGCTGGGCGGTCGTCCGATCCGCGAGCAGATCGCCTTCTACGGGCCGTTCGTGATGAACACGCGCGAGGAGATCATCCAGGCCATCGCGGACTACCGAGCCGGTCGCATGGGCGTCATACCGCCGTCGCGGCGCGAGGTCACGACGCCCTAGGCGACGATAATTCGAGCCGTGCCTGGGTC
>DATEDV010000350.1:0-6227 GCA_035281485.1 Candidatus Limnocylindria bacterium
TCGCCGAGCGCAACGCCGACGACCACCGCGCCGACCCCCAGCGCCTCCTCAAGTCCGACGACCACACCCTGAGACCCGATGAAAGGAGGTGACGACATGACGGAGCGAGACGACGGCACGGCCCGCGAGCTCCCGACACGCTTCGCGCTCACGCTCATCGACACGTCGCAGTTCCTGAACGGCGCGCTGATCGGCGCGGACGCCACACAGACGGCACCCATCGATCAGGGCACCACGACAGGAACCACGACGGCCGATCCGATGATCGCCAACGTGCTCGGCAACGTCGACGCGGCCCGCGCGGCCGCCGCGGCGTCGGATAGCGGCGCGGTCGCGGAGAACATCGATTCTCCGGGCTCGACCAGCTACGCGAACACGCCGTAGCGTGCCCGCACGCCACAGCGCGGAGGGCCGGTGTCGCCGAGTGGCCGCACCGGCCTTCCGCCGTATGCTGACGGCGCCGCAGGAGGTCTCATGACGATCGAGCGCGTCGGCGTCGTCGGTTTCGGACAGATGGGATCGGGGATCGCGCAGGTGTGCGCCGCCGCGGGCCTCGACGTCGTCGCGCGCGACACCGATCAGAAGTTCATCGACCGCGGCTTCGCGCGCATCGATTCGTCCCTGGCCCGTGTGGTGAAGGCCGGCAAGACCTCGGAGGCCGACGCGAAGGCGGCACGTGGCCGCATCCGCGGCACGACCGCGCTCGCCGATCTAAAGGACCGCGACCTCGTCATCGAGGCAGTGATCGAGGTCATGGATGCGAAGAAGGAGGTGTTCGAGGAGCTCGACCGGCTCTGCCCGGCGGCGACGATCTTCGCCTCGAACACGTCGAGTCTCACGATCATCGAGATCGCGGCGGCGACGAAGCGGCCCGACCGCTTCGCGGGCCTGCACTTCTTCAATCCACCCGTCGTCATGCAGCTGGTCGAGATCGTGAAGGCGCTCACCACGAGCGATGCCACCATCGACACGCTCCGTCAGTTCGTGACCCGTCTCGGTCACACGCCGGTGGTGTGCAAGGACACGCCGGGGTTCATCGTGAACCGACTCATGATCCCGATCATGCTCGAGGCGATACGCGCGCTCGAGGCGGGCGTCGCCACGCCGGAGGACATCGACAAGGCCGTGAAGCTGGGGCTGCGCCATCCGATGGGGCCCTTCGAGCTCATCGACTACACCGGTCTCGACATCAACCTGCACGTCGCGAATACGTTCTTCGAGGAGTTCCGCGACCCGGCGTGGGCACCGCCGCCGCTGCTGAAGCGCATGGTGCTCGCTGGCCATCTCGGCGTGAAGACGGGTCGCGGCTTCTACGAATACGACGAGAGCGGGAAGCGCAAGACATAGAGGAGCACGTCGCCGAGCCCGACATGCCGAGAGCTCTGCGCCTCGATGTCCACGAGGACGAAGCGCTCTGGAAGGCCGCGCTCTGGGGCACGCTCTCGGGCGTCGCGCACATCGCGGCGGTCGCCTTCGGGCCGGGCTTCTATCCGGCGTGGTTCTTCCTCCTCACGGCCGTCGCGTACGGGCTCATGCTTCCGGTCGTCGCCGTCCTTCATGTGCGCCACGCCACCGTCCGCGACAGCGGCGCGATCCTCGGCACCCTCGGCGGTATGGCGGTCATCATGGTCGGCATCGCGGCCTCGGCGGCACCCGAGCTCGCGGTGGCCGCGCTGTTCGTCCGCGCGATCTGGTGGTGGACGATCGGCAAGCTCTGGTGGGAGACGGACGTCCTGCCGCGCTGGCTTGGGGCGGTGACCCTCGGGCTCGCAGTCGGCGAGTTCGCGCTCGTGCTGGCGCTCGGTCCGCTCGGCGCCGACATGAACATCGCATGGCTGCCGCTGCGCGTGCTCCTCGGCCTCTGGCTCCTCGCGCTGTCGTACGCGCTGTGGAGGTCGAGGTCCGCGGCGTGACGAGCGCGGCCACCGCGGCCGCGACCGCATGGACGGGCGAGCCATCGTTCGCCGACGTCCTCGCGGCGCGCGAGTTCCTTCGGCCCTTTCTCGTACCGACGCCGCTCATCCGCCGCGAGGCGCTCGACCGCGCGCTCGGTCTCGACGTCTGGCTGAAGTGCGAGAGCCTGCTGCCGACCGGTGCGTTCAAGGTGCGCGGCGGTCTGAACCTCATCGGGCGGGACCCGACCGCGAGGTCGGGCGTGATCGCCGCGTCCACTGGAAATCACGGGCAGTCCCTCGCGTACGCCGGCGGCGTCTTCGACGTGCCGGTCACGATCGTCGTGCCGAAGGGCGCGAACCCGCTCAAGCTCGCGGCGATGCGCGCTCACGGCGCGACCATCGTCGAGCACGGCCACGATTACGACGACGCGCGGGAAGAGTGCGAGCGGCGCGCCGCGGCCAGCGGCACGCGCTACGTGCACTCGGGCAACGAGCCCTATCTCATCGCCGGCGTGGCGACGGCCGCGCTGGAGGTCGTCGCGGATCGCCCGGAGGTCGACGTGTTCATCGTTCCCGTCGGCGGCGGGAGCGGCGCGTCCGGGGCGGCGCTCGTCGCGAAGTCGCAGCGACAGCAGATCGCGGTGATCGGCGTCCAGGCGGAGGGTGCGTCTGCGGCATATCGCGCCTGGCGCGACCACGCGCCGCGCACGACCGAGCGCGCCGCCACGTTCGCCGAGGGACTTGCGACGCGCACCTCGTTCGACCTCCCGCAGCGCATGCTCGCGGCGCTCCTCGACGACTTCGTCCTCGTGAGCGACGACGAGCTCTACTCGGCAATGCGGCTGCTGCTCGTCGAGGGACATCTCGTCGCGGAGGGCGCGGGCGCCGCGCCGATCGCGGCCGCGCGCCGTCTCGCCCAGCAGCTCGCGGGCAAGCGGATCGCGTGCTGGGTCAGTGGCGGCAACGCGACGGCGGAATCGCTGCAGCGCGCGCTGGATCAGCGCTGACCGACCGATCGCGCGCGCGTCGCGCGATACCATCGCGAGGATGACCGTGACCGCGCGCGCACGTCACGACGGCCTCGGACTCAGCCTCGACGACGTCAAGGGCATGTATCGAAAGATGCTCCAGACGCGCATGGTGAGCGAGCGCATCCTCCAGCTGAACCGCATGGGCCGCACCCCATTCGGCGCCGGAACGGACGGCCACGAGGCTGCGCAGGTCGGCGCCGCGTGGAACATCCGCCGGGGCAAGGACTGGACCGTCCCCTACTACCGCGACATGGGCGTCGCGTTCGTCCTCGGCATGTCGCCGCTCGAGGAATTCCGCATGGTCCTCGCCAAGGCGACCGATACGCACTCGGCGGGCCGGCAGGTCCTGAACCAGTTCTCGAGCCCGAAGGATCGGATCGTGACGCGCTCCGTCTGCGTCGGCACGGAGTTTCCGCACGCGGTCGGCCTCGCGCTGGCGATCCGCAACCTGAAGGAGGAGAACATCGTG
The DNA here is from genome assembly GCA_035281485.1 of Candidatus Limnocylindria bacterium. Taxonomy (GTDB): domain Bacteria; phylum Chloroflexota; class Limnocylindria; order P2-11E; family P2-11E; genus CF-39. The sequence goes on from DATEDV010000350.1 coordinate 3,396, forward strand.
TTCGCCTTCGGCGGCGACGCGTCGACGAGCCCGGGCGACTTCCACGAGGCGATCAACTTCGCCGCGATCCACAGGCTGCCGGTGGTCTTCGTGATCGAGAACAACCTGCTCGCGATCTCGACCCGCTTCGAGCAGCAGATGGCGGTGCCGAACGTAGCGGATAAGGCGACCGGTCACGGCGTCCGCGCGTTCATCGCCGACGGGATGGACGTGCTCGACTCGTACGACAAGACACGGCAGGCGGTGCAGCTGACGCGCTCGGGCGAGGGACCGACGTTCGTCGAGCTCAAGTGCTACCGCTACCAGCCTCATACGTCGGACGACGACGACAGCCGCTATCGCACGAAGGACGAGGTCCGCGAGTGGATGGCGAAGGACCCGCTCGAGCGGGCGCGCAAGTATCTCCAGGAGCAGGGCACCGGCGAGGAGGAGCTGGCGTCGATCCGTGGCGCGCTCGCCACCGAGATCGAAGCCGCCATCGCGCAGGCGGAGAGCGAGCCGGACCCGCGGCCCGAAGACGCGGCCAAGCACGTGTACGCCGAGGAAGCTCCGCGCCCCGACGGCACCCGCTCCTAGCCATCGTGCGCGCCCTCGGTGTCGTCCTCGCGGTCGTCCTCGCGGGTTGCTCGACCGCGCCCACGACGTTCACGCCGACGCCATCACCCACGCGCGAGCCGGGCATGACGCTCGTGACCGTATTGCTTGACCTCTCCGGCCCGCGGGCCCCGAGCGGCGTGTCGCAGCGCAACGCGATGCAGCTGTGGATCGATCAGGATCAGACGCGCGGTCAGCGGATGCGCGCGACCTTCGTCGATCTCGCCGGCAGTGACGCGCGCCTGCTCGTCGAGCTGCGCCGCGCGGTCGAGGTGGAACGAGCGGACGCCGTCGTCATCGGCGCGCCGATCGCGTTCGACGCGACCCTCGCGGCTGCGCTTTCGGTCGGCGGGGTCCCGGTGCTGCTCACGCTGCCCGCTCCCGAGCCGCGAACGCTCGATGGCGGGGGCTGGGCGTTCGCCCTCGCACCGACGCATCGCGACCTCGCGCGTGCGGTGGTCGCGGACGCCACCGACCGGGGCATCCTCCAGCCGACCCTTCTGGCGAGCGACGAGTCGCCGCACGCCGTCGCGGAGCGGCTCGCGATCGCCTGGGAGCTTGAGAAGCGCGGCGTCGTCGCACCGACCGTGGTGGCGGTGACCGCCCAGGACGCCGCCGCCCGGCTGCGCGGCGGCGCGTCGTTCGCCCGCGCCGCGCTGTTCACCGGTCCGGCGGCGACGTATGTGGAGGCGACGCGCTCGTTCGCCGCTGCCGGCCTCACCCCGCGCGTCTATCTCTCCTATCTAATGGAGTCCAGCGACGCCTCCGCGCTCCGCGAAGGCGCCGAGCTCGCGACCTGGCCCGGATCGCGGCATGTCGCCGCCGCCGCCACCACCGCTTCCCCCACACCGGCGCGGACCGGCTTCCTTCAGACGTACACGGCACGCTACGGCGCGCCGAGCACGCTCGCGGCGACGGCGTACGACGCGCTTGGGCTCATCGACGCGGCGGCGGCGAGCGGCGGCACCGGGCGCGAGATGTTGCGGGAGCGACTGGAGGCCACTACGTTCGCGGGCATCGCCAGCCGCTACTCCTTCGCGCCGGCGCGCCACGCCGGTTTCGATACCAGTGACCTCGCGTTCCTGCGCTGGGTCAGCGGCGGACGAGGCGGTCTCGCGATCGCACCGGATCCCGCCCCCGCTCCGAAGGATGAGCGATGAGCGAGCTTGATCGCCTCATCCACGACTGGAACCGGGACGGACGCGCCGCGAAGGCCGACTACCGCGCCGTCGAGCTCGACGATGAGACCCTGCGCGATGGCCTGCAGGGCCCCTCGGTCCGTAATCCGCCGCTCGAGGTGAAGAAACGGCTCCTGCACCTGATGGATCGGCTCGAGATCGACAGCGCGGACATCGGACTGCCCGGCGCATCTCCGCGCGCGCGCTCGGAGATCGTCGAGCTGGCACGGGAGACGACCAAGCTGCGCAAGCTGCGTCCCAATCAGGCGATCCGCACGCATCCGGCCGACGTGAAGGCCGCGGTGGAGGCGGCGGTGGAGTCGGGCGTGAAGATCGAGAGCTGCGCCTTCATCGGTTCCTCGCCGATACGCCGATTTGCGGAGGACTGGTCGCTCGACACGATGCTGCGTAGCGTCGAGGACTCGGTGACGACGCTGGTGAAGAACGGACTCCCGGTGATGTTCGTGACCGAGGACACGACGCGCGCCGACCCGGAGACGCTTGCGAAGCTGTACGAGGTCGCCATCGGTTGCGGAGCTGAGCGGATATGCGCATCCGACACCGTGGGCCACGCCACGCCGGAGGGTGTCAGAAACCTACTCACCTTCCTGCGCGATGAGGTGATCAGGGGCCGCGATGTGAAGCTCGACTACCACGGACACAACGACCGGGGTCTCGGCACGGTCAACGCGCTCACGGCCACGGCCGTCGCCGATCGCGTGCATGGCTGCGCGCTCGGCATCGGCGAACGCGTCGGCAACACGTCGATGGACCAGCTGCTCGTGAACATGCAGCTCGGCGGGCTGATCGACCGAGACCTCACCGCGCTCGGCGAGTACGTCGCGCTCGTCGCCGAGCACTGCGGCATCCCGATCCCACCGAACTATCCCGCGCTCGGCGCGGACGCGTTCCGGACAGGCACCGGCGTGCACGCGGCGGCGGTGATCAAGGCGCTTCGGAAGGGCGACCGCGATCTCGCGGACCGCGTGTACAGCGGCGTGCCCGCGTCCGTGCTGGGCCGCGAGCAGCGCATCGAGGTGGGGCCGATGAGCGGCGAATC
>DATEDV010000351.1:0-2470 GCA_035281485.1 Candidatus Limnocylindria bacterium
GTTCGCCGCCTCGGGGCCGGCCACGCCCTCGATCGCGCCCTTGCCGAACTCCGACCGCCGTCTCGAGGTGCGTCGTTCGACCGCGTACGAGATGAATGACGCGATCGTCGCGCCGGCGCCGGGCAGCGCGCCGATGAAGAACCCGATCCCCGAGCCGCGCAGCCATGCTGGTAGCGAACGGCGGAACTCCTCGCCGGTCATCCACGTCGATCCGCGCAGGGTCTGGCGTTCTTCGGCCTGCTGTGAACGCAGCGTCGCCGCGTACCAGAGCACCTCGCCGACCGCGAAGAGGCCGATCGCACCCAGCACGACGTCGATGCCCTCCTCGAGCTCGGTGATGCCGAAGGTGAGGCGGAGCTGTCCGGTCTGGTTGTCGGTGCCGACAAGACCCAGTGCGAGGCCGAGGAGCGTCGCGAACAGCGCCTTCGGCGCGGACGTGCCCGAGAGGCTCGTCACCGCGGACAGCGCGACGATCATGATCGCGAAGTACTCGGGCGGTCCGAGCCGGACCGCGAACTGCACGAGCACGGCGGCGAGGAACATGAGGCCGATCGTCGCGAGCGTGCCGGAAACGAACGAGCCGATCGCGCTCGTGGCAAGCGCAGCCCCGGCGCGGCCTTTCTTGGCCATTTGGTAGCCGTCGATCGCCGTGACGACGGAGGCGGACTCGCCCGGCGTGTTGACGAGGATCGAGGTCGTCGAGCCTCCGTACATCGCGCCGTAGTAGATGCCGCCGAACATGATGAACGCCGCCACCGGGTCGAGCCCGAACGTGATCGGCAGGAGAAGCGAGATCGTGAGCGCTGGTCCAATGCCCGGCAGGACGCCGATCGCGGTCCCGAGGACGACGCCGATTCCGGCATACAGGAGGTTCTGCGGCGTGAGCGCGGTCGCGAACCCGCCGAGGAGGGAGCCGAGGATGTCCACTAGAAGGGCAGCGGACCGTTGGGAAGGTCGACGGTGAGGAAGCCGACGAACAGCCAGTAGACCGCGAGCACGAACCCGACCGCGGCGATCACGTCGCGGAGCAGCGCCCGGCTGCCGAGGATCCGCGACTGCACCACCAGGAACGCGGTGCCCGTCAGTACGAAGCCGAGCGGGACGAACGCCGCGAGGAAGGCCGCGGACGCGACGGCCGTGGCTGCGAGCGGTCGCGCGTCGAGCGGCTCGAGGAGCGCGCTGCGTCCCCGCCGGACGGTGTCGAAGACGAGCCACGCGGCGGCGACGAGCATGAGAACGCCGAGCACGACGGGGAAGGCCGCCGGCGGGACGACCCCGAACCCGGGGTCCGGGGTCGTCAGCCCTCCGGCGATGGTCGCGATCGCAACGGCACCGATGACTGCCGCGCCGATCGCGTCCGGGTCACGCGCGTTCACTTCACCAGGCCGAGGTCCGTGAGCGTGGTCGTGAGGCTGCGCTCCTCCGCCGCGATGAACGCGGAGAGATCGGTCGTCGTGAAGTTATCGAACCAGTCGTTCTTCGTGGCGAAGTCCTGCCAGGTCTTGCTGTCGTGGACCTTCTGCGCCAGGGCCTTTAGCGCCGTCAGGTCGGCGACCGAGATGTCCGGCGGAGCCGCGAGCAGGCGCCAGTTCACCAGCGTGATGTCGACGCCCTGGCTCTTCAGCGTCGGGATGTTCTTCGCCGTCGCGAGCGGCTGGTCGGCTGAGATCGCCAGCGCCTTCATGTTGCCGCTCTCGATCTGGCCCTTGAATTCGCCGTAGCCGGAGATCCCGAGCTGGACCTGTCCGCCGATGATCGCCGCGGCCGCCTCGCCACCGCCGGCGAACGGCACATAGCTCTTCCAGGCCTTCACATCACCACCCGCGGCCTTCACGAGCAGCGCGGCGAGCTCGTGATCGGCGCCGCCGGCGGAGCCGCCGGCGAACTTGATCCCGTTGACGTCCTTTTTGAGCGCGTCGATGACGTCCTTGATGGTCTTGTACGGGGAGTCCTTTGGCGTGACGATGACCTCGGACTCGCCCATGAGGCGGGCGATCGGCGTGAGCTGCGAGACCTTCGCCTCCGTCTTCCCGGTGACCTGCGAGCCGACGGTCACCCGTCCCACCACGATGAGCGCGTGCGAGTCGCCCTTGTTCTTGAGAAGCTGAGCCATGCCCACCGTGCCGCCCGCGCCGGGAACGTTGGACACGGTGACGTTCACGCTCACGAGCTTCTCCTCGGTGAGCGCGCGCTGCACGAGGCGAGCGGTCGTGTCGAAGCCACCGCCGGTGCCGGCGGGCGCCATGATGTCGACCGCCTTGGTCGGATACTTGGCGGCGGTCGCACCGCCCGTCGCGGTGGCGGACGGCGGCGTCGCGGCGCCCCCACAGGCGGCGGCGAGCAGAACGGCGGCTGCGAGGATCGCGGCGATGCGCGGGATGCGTCTCATACTTTTGTCCTCCCAGATGACGCCATAGTGCGCGCCGGGCCGCGCTGCTGGATCGCTCGTTCGCCCGGTCGCTCAGCCCTC
>DATEDV010000352.1:0-2337 GCA_035281485.1 Candidatus Limnocylindria bacterium
GGTCGTCCGCGTGCCGCGGCGCGGCCTCGACGCGCTGCGCGCGCTGCGCGCTCGTGGCGTCGTGCTGCACGTCGCCTCGGGCGATGCTCACGCCGATCTGGTCGACTTCCTGGTGCATATCGGTGCGCGCGAGCTCTTCGACCGCGTGTACGGATCCGACGTCGTCGATACCTGGAAGTCGGGGCCCGACTACTACCGCGCGATCCTGCGCGACACGGACGTCGATCCCGCCCGCGCCGCGGTCGTGGACGACCAGCCGAGCGCGCTGTCGTGGGCCGCCGAGTGCGGGCTGCGCGGATTCCTTGTCCAGCGTCGGGACGGCGAGGAGTTCGACGACGCCGTCGCGCGGACCTTCGCGGACGTTGCCCGAGCCGTGGATTAGCTTTCCGCTACGACGACGCGATCGGCCCCGGTGAGATCGCGGATCGCGCGCGTGCGCAGCCCCGAGGCGGCCAGAAGCGCCGCGACCTGCGCGACCTGCGGCGGATCGCACTCGAAGACCGCCGCCGCGCGTGGCGCCAGGACGCGCGGCAGGTCGGCGACGCAGCGGCGGATCACGTCCAGCCCGTCGGGCCCCGCGACCACGGCGACGCGCGGCTCGAACGCGAGCGATGCGCGCTCACCCACCCACTCGTTCACGGTGTCCTCGCGCAGATACGGAAGGTTGGCGCACACGAGGTCGACCCGCTCCACGATCGGCGCCAGCAGGTCGCCCGCTCGGAGCTCGACCCGATCCGCCACGCCGCAGGCCAGCGCGTTCGCCTCCGCCACCGCGAGCGCGTCGCGCGAGGCATCGGTCGCGATGACGCGCACGCGAGGCTCGTGCGCCGCGATCGCCACGGCGATGGCGCCGGAGCCGGTGCCGACGTCGACCACGGTCACCGCCCGTCCGGCGATGAGCTCGCGCGCCGCGTCCACCAGGACCTCGGTCTCGGGGCGCGGGATGAGGACGCGCGAGTCGACGCGGAAGCGCAGACCGTAGAACTCCTTGAAGCCGCGGAGGTACGCCACGGGCTCACCGCGGCCCCGCCGCGCCACCAGGGCCTCGAACGACGCGCTCTCCGATGGCGAAAGGACGCGCTCCGGATGGGCGTAGAGCGTGGCCTTCTCCACGCCAAGCACGTGTGCGAGCAGCACGTCGGCGTCGAGCGCTGCGGTGCCGGGATCGGGCGATGTACGCAGGCGCGCGAGCGCCGCGGCCCGCGCCTCGCCCCACGTCGGCATGGCGGAAGTATCGTCGCGCGGTGAGCGTCCATCACGAGAAGCTCTCGCTCAGCAGCGAGAAGCGCGAGGTGACCATCGATGTGACAGCACGCGTACGCGCAGCGGTCACCAGATCCAAGGTGCGCGAGGGTATATGCGTGGTAAATGTCGCGCACACGACGGCGGCGGTGTTCGTCAACGAGAACGCCGATCCCGATGTGCAGCGCGATCTGCTGCTGCAGCTCGCGAAGCTGGTCCCGAAGGACGGTGACTACCGTCATGCGGAAGGCAACTCGCCGGCGCACATCAAAGCGATCCTCGTCGGTAACGATGTGGCGCTTTCTGTACACGACGGCGAGCTCGTGCTCGGAACTTGGCAGGGTGTGTACTTCGCTGAGTTCGATGGACCACGCGAGCGCAGCGCGACCGTAACTGTCATCGGCGACTGAGCGTCGTACCATTCCTTCGCCGTCACCGACGGCTTAGGGGAGAGGGCGATCACCACACTCACCGTCGCGCGTGCGCCGGTCATGACCGTTCAAGATGTGGAGCGCGCGCTCCGCACCGCGCTCTCGCGCGGCGGTGACTGGGCCGAGCTCTTCTGGGAGCGACACGAGACGCTGCAGCTCGTCCTCGACGATCAGCGGATCGAAGATGCGATCACCGGCGTCGACCAGGGAGCGGGTGTGCGCGTCGTCCACGGTGACCAGACCGTGTACGCGAACGGCAACCTCACGGACGTCGACGATGTGATGGCGATCGCCGGCCGAGCGGCGCGCTCCGTGGCTGAGGGCACCGGCCTCCACGAGGCCGCCCGCCTCGCGCCGGACGAGCTGACGCCACCACATTCGGTCGCGATCGACCCGCGGAGCGTGCCGGTGGAGCGCAAGGTAGCGCTCCTACGACTGGCGAACGAGGTGGCGCGCGCGCACGACGCGCGTGTTTCGCAGGTCACGGTGACCTACGCCGAGAGCGTCCAGGAGATCCTGGTGGCGAACAGCGACGGGGTCCACCGGACCGACATACGAGTGCGCGTGAACTTCGCCGTCCACGTCGTTGCGAAGGACGGCGCCGTCCTCGAGTCGGGTTTCGAGGCCGTCCGCGGGACGCGTGGCTTCGAGATGCTCGGCGAGG
>DATEDV010000353.1:0-4192 GCA_035281485.1 Candidatus Limnocylindria bacterium
AACGCGGCCTTCGGTGACCTGGTCGTCACCAGCGGCGGCGTCTCGGTGGGCGACCACGACCACGTGAAGCCGGTGGTCGACGCGATGGGGCAGATGGAGTTCTGGTCGATCGCGATCCGGCCCGGGCGTCCGCTCGCGTTCGGCGAGCTCCGCACGAAGCGGGGCGCCGTGCCCATCTTCGGGCTGCCCGGGAACCCGGTGTCGGCGCTCGTCACGTTCGAGCTCTTCGTGCGGCCGGCGCTGCTCAAGATGGCGGGCCGGACGAAGCTGCAGCGTCCGCGCGCGCAGGCACGTCTGCTCGATCGCATCGAGAAGCCGACCGGCCTCCGCACGTTCGCGCGGGCCGTGTATGACCCGGACGCGGGGACCGTCCGATCGACCGGCGCGCAGGGCTCGGGGATCCTGCGATCGATGTCCCTCGCGAACTGCCTCGTCGACCTGCCCGAGTCGAGCGCCGGCGCGCAGCCGGGCGAGATCGTCACCGTGCTGCTGACCGATCGGCCCGAGGACCGCTAGCGGTGCCCGCCCGAAAGCGCGCACGCGTGGCATCCCAAGGCGGCAGGAAGCTCACCCACATCGACGAGCGCGGCGCCGCGCGCATGGTCGACGTCGGCACGAAAGCGGTCACGGAGCGTCGCGCGACGGCGCGCGGCATGCTCGCGCTGTCACGCGAGACGCTCGAGCTCGTGCGCGACGGACGCACACCGAAAGGCGACGTGCTCGCGAGCGCACGCCTCGCGGGGATCATGGCCGCGAAGCGGACCTCGGAGCTGATCCCGCTCGCGCATCCGCTGCCGATCACGCACGCGAGCGTCGAGCTCACGATCGGATCCGACGGCATCGCGATCGAAGCGACGGTCGCGACGGCGGCGCAGACCGGCGTCGAGATGGAGGCGCTGACCGCGGTCACCGTCGCCGGCCTGACGCTGTACGACATGCTCAAGGCGATCGAGCGCGGCGCGCGGCTCACGGACGTGCGCCTCGTTGCGAAGAGCGGCGGCCGCAGCGGCGAGTACCGCGCGCCGTGACGGTCCGCGCCGCCGTCATCACGGTCAGCACCAAGGGCGCCGCCGGGGAGCGGACCGACGAGAGCGGACCGGCGATGCGCGAAGCGCTGGAGGCCGCGGGCCACACGGTCGTGCACTCGGATCTCGTTCCCGACGATGTCGGCGGCGTGGCGAACGCCATCCTCAGCGCGGTGCGCTCCGGCGCGAACGTCGTCCTCACGACTGGCGGCACCGGGCTCTCGCCGAACGACGTGACGCCTGAGGCGACGCGGCGTGTGATCGACCGTGAGGTCCCGGGCATCGCGGAGGCGCTCCGCGCGCGCTCGCTCGAGAAGACCGCACATGGGATGCTCTCGCGCGGCGTCGCCGGCGCGGTGGGCGCGACGCTCGTCGTGAACCTCCCCGGGTCGCCGCGCGCGGTGCGCGAATCGCTCGAGGTCCTGCTACCGGTGCTCCCCCACGCCATCGAGCTGCTGGGCGGCGACAGCGGCGAGAGCGGTCACGCGCGCGGCCGCGCCTAGTGTCGGGCCGCGACACGAAGTGAAGCTCGCGGTCCGGCCCGAGGTGGCCGCGGCGCTCGCGGCGCGCCGGGCCGTCGTCGCGCTCGAGTCCACGGTGATCGCGCACGGCCTTCCGCGTCCGGACAACCTCGCGGCGGCCAGAGCGCTCGAGGACGAGGTGCGCGGGCTCGGCGCCACCCCCGCCACGATCGCGATCGCCGACGGCCAGGCCGTCGTCGGCGCCGACGACGCGCTCCTCACGAGGCTCGCGGAGGATCCCGCGGTCGCGAAGGTGTCACTACGCGATCTCGCGCCGGTGCTCGCGCGACGAGCGATCGGCGCGACGACCGTCGCCGCGACCGTGGAGGTCGCCGCGATCGCGGGCATCGCCGTGCTCGCGACCGGCGGCATCGGCGGCGTGCATCGCGGCGCCGAGCGCTCGTTCGACGAATCCGCGGACCTCGAGGCCATCGCGCGGCATCCGGTCTGCGTCGTGTGCGCCGGCGCGAAGCTCGTCCTCGACCTCGCGCTCACGTTGGAGCGGCTCGAGACGCTCGGCGTCCCCGTCGTCGGCTACGGCACCGACGAGCTGCCCGCGTTCTACGTCCGCTCGAGCGGACTGCGGCTGCCGCATCGCGTCGACGACGCGCTCGCGGCCGCGCGGGTCGTGCGCGAGCAGCTCGCGCGAGGCTCGGGGATCGTCATCGCGGTGCCGATCGCGGCGAGCGACGCGCTCGACCGGCGCGAAGCCGAGGCCGAGGTCGCGCGGGCGCTCGAGCGCGCCGAGCGTGAGGGTGTCCGCGGCGCGGCGCTCACACCGTTCCTGCTCAGTCAGCTGAGCGACGCGACCGGCGGACGCAGCCTCAAGGCGAACGTGTCGCTCCTGCGCGCGAACGCGCGCGTGGGGGCGCAGATCGCGTTGGCGCTCGCGCTCTGATCGCGGTCCCGGCGCGCGCGCGGTCAGCGCCGGGCGTCGAAGCCGAGCATCTCCCGCATCCGCACATAGCCGACGACGGACTCGCGATGCAGCACGCCGACGAGACGGTCGCGGTCGACCACCGGCAGCAGCGGCAGATCGCCGCCGCCGAAGCGATCGAGGGCGGAGACGAGCTGCTCGTCCGGTGAGACCGTGGGAAGCTCGGACGCCGGCGTCATCACCTCGTCGACCGGCGTGCTGCCCCAGTGGTCCTGCTCGACCTTGCGGAGATCGCCGATCGAGATGAGCCCGGCGAGCCGGTCGCCGTGGACGACCGGGATGGCCTGAAGGTTGTGCGGCAGCACGACGTCGCGGATCAGCTGGCCGATCGAGATGCCCGCGGGCGCGGAACGGAAGTCGGTCGTCATGAGCTGACCCACGCGAACGCTGCCGACCGCGGCGCTCACGCGCTCGTGCTGGAGCGCCTGCGACGCCGCGCCGTACAGGAAGTACGCGATGAGCCCCATCCACAGACCCGACATCGCCTCGCCCTCGAGGACCCGCGAACCCGCGTACACGACCATGAGCCCGGCGACCAGCTGGCCGCCGCGCGCCGCGATGCGCGTCGCGGCGACGCGATCGCGCCGCAGCCCCCAGATGACCGAGCGGAGGACGCGGCCGCCGTCGAGCGGGAAGCCGGGGACCAGATTGAAGACCGCCACGGCGATGTTGATGAAGCCGAGGTAGCCCGCGACCGCCTCCACCGGCTGCAGCGCGGGGAGCCGGTCGATGTTCTCGACCACGAGCTGCTGCACCAGCAGTCCGAGTCCACCGATCACAAGGCTCGTGAGCGGTCCGGCGCCGGCCATGAGGAACTCCGCTTTCGCGCTGGGTGGCTCCTTGGTGAGATTCGCCACACCCCCGAGCAGGAACAGCGTGATCGACGACACCGACATCTTGAAGCGGAGCGCCACGATCGCGTGGGCGAGCTCGTGGAGCAGCACCGAGCCGAAGAAGAGCAACGCCGCGATGGCCGACACGATGAACGTCTTCTGCTGCGACCACTGCGGATACGACGCGGGGAATACCTGATCGGCCAGCGAGAGCAACACCAGGAAGAAGATCAGCACCCACGAGATGTGTACCCGGATGTCGATGCCGAGGACGCGCGCAATACGGAAGGAGCCGGGCACAGGTCGAGCATAGTCGTCGGGTCCGCGCGATACTTGAGGTGGATGAGGACGATGTTGGACGAACGCCAGCGACGCCGCGACGTGTGACCATCGCCACCGGACGTTTCGGCACCCTCGAGATCCACCCCGACATCGCACGCGCCGTCGACGAGCTCGGCTTCATGGCGCCCACGCCGGTTCAGCAGGAGGCGATCCCGGTCCTGCGAGCGGGCCGCGACCTATTCGCGCAGGCGCAGACCGGCACCGGGAAGACCGCCGCGTTCGCGATCCCGATCATCGAGCGCATCGATCCCGACGAGAAGCGACCGCAGGCGCTGGTGATCGTCCCGACGCGCGAGCTCGCGGTCCAGGTCACTCGGGAGTTCGGGGCGCTCGGAAAGTTCCGTCACACACATGAGGTGGCGATCTACGGAGGCGTCCCGTACGGGCCTCAGGAGCGCGCGCTGCGCCGCGGAGTCCCGATCGTCGTCGGAACGCCCGGCCGGCTCCTCGACCACATCGACCGCGGAACGCTCTCGCTGGCGGGCATCCGCGTCGTCGTGCTCGACGAGGCCGACCGGCTGCTCGACATGGGCT